>CAYRLJ010000036.1:0-15926 GCA_964425025.1 uncultured Burkholderia sp.
ACTCGCCAACATAAAGCCGCGCGACCGGCCTCTCCCTGACCTTCAGCGTCGGACCGGAGCCCCTACCGCGCGAGCGGTTTAGTCCTGCGGCCAATCTCCGTCACGCGTACGAAGTGGCCGAGCGTCGGTTTACTCCACGACTCACGACGCTCGCAAATGGTACCGCGCTCGGCCGATTACCGATCCTACAGTCTTCGTGCGAGCGCTGCGGCACTAGTCTGCATTGCGGTGTCACGCGAAAACAGTTGCTGGCATTTTTCAATCCTTGCTGAGATCGCGTTCTTCTGCGCTGGTGAGATCACGCCACCGAAATCAAGGAAAACGCTTGCACAATGCAAGAGCGTCGTATATGGATGCGGCGTCGGACGCCAACCGCGCTTTTCCTCGAACCTGAACACATCTTGCAGCAACTCGACGGCTTCAGGAAAGATTACGTCGCGGAGCGATGGTGTTGCCTCCATTTTTCGCACAAGAATTGACGCGAGTGTGGTCCAAGGATATGGGTGCGACTCAATTGCCGTTGCGTGTCGTGCATATTGAATTGCAGTATCAATGTCAGATTGTTCTGTCCAAAGAGCTCGTTGTTCCCAATAGCGGGAATTCCATTGCCAGCTCGCTTGGGTTTCCTTGAAAAACTCTTCTGAAAAATCACCGAGAAAGTGCCTTACGACCTGCTCCACGTTGAAAAGTCGAGCAGTCAACTTTGCTTCTGGCGTGCGCGCAATAATCGTCTTTCGGTTAACATATGGCGCAAGCGCGTTGGCAAGTTTTACAAAAGCCTCAAGAAGAATCGTTTTCTTCTCGTTGCTCGCGAGCAAAATAATTCGATCTGCTATCAAAGCATGAAGCGGGAGAATGTAATCGTCGTCATCCGCGAACGCGAGAGGTAACGGGCAATCAAATGATATTTGATCTTTAAGTGCCACGTTTACATGAGCCGCCTCCAGCACCGGATAATACAGTCCATCTGAATAGCAATATTCAGATAATGCAGCAATCAGGAAACTTCTACGGGCCGCCTCGGAGGAGTCATTCCATAAAGATTTTACGATTTTATCTAATGGGCGAAAATTATTGAGAATTCTGCATGTAGAGATTGCGACTGCTTCGTCCCGAAGCTCATCTGCGTATTTTTCCGGATACCTGATGGCTTCGCCGGAGCCAACCAGTCCATATTGTCTGTATTTTTCAATCAACTGGACACGCGCAGCGCGAGGCCATGAGCTAATACTGGTGAACTCGAGTGCAAGATCGCCGAGTAGTCGATCGATGTGTGCTTGTCGATATTGGCGTTCAGCAGACAAAACGATAAACGGCCGCGTCACATTCGGCCTCGTCAGCAAAGCGCGGACAGTCGCCACATGATCCGCAAGTCCGTCAATCACTACAACAAACGGGCGCGCTATCTGAGCAAAACATATTGCGGCGTTATCGATGTCGAGATCGCCCTTACTGTTCAGACAGAGAACCGTTTGTCCTTGTTGCGCCAGATTGTATGCAACGCGCCGCAAGCACGTGGTCTTTCCTGAGCCCGCCTCAGAGAGTATGCAGATCACGCGGCGCCGGGAGTTCGGATCATCGAGGAATTGTCGCGCTCGACGGCTCAGGTTCGATTCATCCACAGTGGGAATATCTAAGGCAGATTCGAGATCATGCCAAGACGGTGGACGCCCATAGAAGAATGGTGTCGGGTTACTGTCTGGCACGGGCGCGACGGGGCGCACGAGGTAAAAATCCGTAAAAAAAGCGACCTGAGCGAGTTGTGTCGGAGGCGCATGAAATATTGACGTCGCCGTCGGAATAAAAAGCTCTTGGACGGTTGGCGAGGATCCTAATTTATCGCCTAACCACTCTAAGAATTCGTTTAGCTTGGCTTTAACCAATAAAAGCCCGTGGCGTTGACAGTCACTTTCCGTGACCGCATCGGGGAAGGGTTCGACCAATATAGACGGGCCGCGATTTTTTCTGGGCGATACTTCAGTGCGCCCACCTAGGTAATATTCGAGGTCCGACTCATTCATGCTCGTACCAGAGATTATGAAAGGTTCACTTGCGAGCAATTCCGATAAGACATGCATCCACGGGTTAAGGCCGCGCGTAACTCTGCCATATTCTGCAATGGAAAATACGTAGCCCTTTTTTTCTTCGCGAACAAATCCGTGCAAATGAACGATAGGCAACTGCGATCGATTGGCAGGTGATTGGTAGGTGGCGTCGTAGTTGAGTGATTCGATAATCTGTCTCGGTCTTTGTTGTGACTCGTATGCGGCTTCAAGCGTATCATCGATATTGAATGTAAACACGCTTTTCCAAATGAAATTTGTAAGCCTGCGCACGGTTTCGCCGGGCTTGCATCCGATGTATCTATCAGTGAGTTGCGCTTTTGTTTCGTCTTTGCTCAAGAGAAGCGATACCCGCGCGAGAGTTGTGCCGGACTTCGCCCCTTTAAGATCGCATAACTTCTCGGTCAATTCGGAGGCACCCATCAACGGCTGTTTGTGACGATCAAAGCTGTCAAGGGAGACGCCGCTTCCAAGCAGCAGGTTATATTGGCCTGCGAAAAGGCTAGCTTTGACCTCTTCCAGTTGCGATTCTGTAAGCATCGAAATTCCTTTTTTGAGTCTCGCGGTGTGGAACGACGTCGTGCAAATGTGCGGCTAACAATACTACACGGCCGCTTCGCCGGGCGAACGACTCACGTGCAGGCGCGTCTAGATATAGGTGGGGTCAGAAAATCGACAGCGGGTCGCAATCGTCTTGGAAACGGACCGTCGACGGGCAAGTCTGAATGCCTCCTAGGGGTCGATTCTCGCCAGTCGGCGTCACGCGGTCCGTCGGCGTCAGACCGTTTGGAAGACACAGCCTGTGCAAGCGCGTGGGACAACCCTGCTTGTTGCAATAGTCGTTCGTATCGCGATAGCCGCGTTGCAGCTGAGCGCGTGCGAATCGAACTTTGCAACACGTCGGGGCCGGGCAACGGCGCGGAGTCCCCGTCGCGCGTTCGTTCGCCGAGCGTTAAGTCGGTTACGAAGCCGTAGCCAAGAAGCTTGTAGCTGAACGCAAACGGCGTTACTCGCCATGCTTCATGGGCTTACCGACCGCGCGTCAATTGCACGGGCCAGCACAGCGGAAACGCTTGTCGACGTTCGACATGTTCGCATCACTTCATGGAGCCGAACGGATTAAAGAATGAACCAGCAGGCGGTGGAGAAGAAATGCCGAGGTTGTGGGGCACCGCTGCTATGTAACTAAGTCCGATCGGCCCCCCTGGCGAATCATCAGCGAAGTTGCCGAAAACGACACGGTTACCTGACCGAAGGTCCACGCGAAACAGGACGCCATTTCCCATGTATGGAAAGTGGCCACCCACGATGACATGTTCGGAATCCAGCACGGCGATACCGACGAGGTTTTGTCCCAGCGGTCCTTGGGCCGGGTTAGAGAAATCGCTGATGACTTTGCGGTTTCCGCTTTTTGCACCGATCCTTAGAAGCAGACTGCCTTGGTTGCACCCCCCTGCATTCGCGAGGATCGTTCCAGAGTGCTCCACAGCTAAACCGATTGAGCAGCCCATGTCAAATCCCGCGATACCTTGTTTAGGATCGGCGAAATCGCTCAAAAGGGAACGTTGGCCCGTATTCGGATCGACGCGATAGATTGCCGCGTGCAGAGCGTAACGACCAGCCGTGCCGACGAGGATCGTTTCGCCAGGGTGCTTCGAGTCTGCCTTAGAAGGATCCACCGTGAGATCGGTGACGTAGCTACTCGACTGCGGGCCGAAGTCAGTGACAATGACGCTTGTGTCGGTTGAGGGGGCGACGCGAACCACGGCAGAATCGGTAATCTGGCGCCCCGGTCCAAAATTAAGCAGGTTCGCTAAGACCCTGCCGGAGGCATCCACAGCCAAGCCAGGGAAGATGTCTCCCACGATGCTACCCGCTGTGAAAGTGGTCACTATCGCGCGGTGGCCGGTGCGTGGATCAACAGAAAAAATGCCAGCGTATTCATCGCTGACGAAAATCTGCCCTTGGCCGACCGCTACGCCGACCAGGTAGGGGTGTGGAGCGTTTCCAGGACCCTGTGACGGATCGGAAAAATCGCTGAGGACCGATCGCGCGCCCGTCTTCCCGTCCACTCGGATTAGCCTGCTGTTGCTCTGATCAATGACCAGAACGTCGTTCTCTTCTACGGTGGTCGCCTGAACGAGGTTGCTAGCCAGCAGCAGTCCACCGAGCAGCGCTAGGCAACCTGCAATAAGGCCCTGATTGGAGCGCCGAAATATACAGGTTCGACCTGCGCCACAGATGCAGGTCTTCAAGACAGTGACCCACTTCGCTGCCTTTTTCATTGATTATCCCCTTGTGGCCGGTCGTGAACCGTTTGAATTTAGTCGATTTCGACCGATCATTTCCGCCATTCTGTGATGCTCAGAAAAACGCCACAATCGATCGGGAAGGGCTCCTGACTGAAGCAAAAGGTGCAAACGTCGACCGTGGATCGCATGACTTCAAGGGGGAGGACTGCCGCCCGCGCGTCGGACGTCAGACAGTTGGGGAGCCGAAGCGCGTTTTTCATCCATGATCGGCACATCCCGCTAGTACATCCGTCGTCGGCCGGAGGTTCAGCCGCCAGCTTCAAATTTAACCGGCCGTATGGTAATCAAAGACGAACTGAGCTTCTCGGCGGCGGTTGCTTTTTTTTTGAGCTCGCTGAGAGCAAGTCGGTCGATATAACTCTCGGGAGGTCGTTAGATGGTTGCTCGGTTGACATCCAGCCCCTAAGTAGACAATGTGCCCAGAAGCAATGCGATCATGTCACGGCAAGCGCGAAGCTGCGATCGCATAGTTGAATCCTTACATCGAGAAGTCAAATTCATTGGATCGGCGGAAAAAAGAACAGGCGAATTAGGGAAAAGCAAGGCATCTTTACCAAAGAAGTAATTCTTCCTTTAATGGTTTGCGCGCTCAGTGCGATTGGGTCTTGGGCCGGTGTGACACTAACCTCCGAGTACTCGACAAGTGCATATCAAAAACAACGGGCGTTCGACTGGGATGCGAAGATATTCGACAAACGCGTGGAGATTATGGAGCGCATGGATCGTCTCATCGCTAAACAACCCGGCGTACAAGACGAATGGAACCGGTATTTGGAGGCGCTTCAGGCGGCCAAGACTCAGCGCATCCCGCCGCGGGAGTCATCTGAAAAGCTTGAAGATTTTAATGCAGGGTATGGAAATGTGCTGCTATTGGCACGGGTCTACTTTGGTCCAGATACCAAAAATGCCGTGAATGACTTGACGAAGATTGATTCGCCGTGGTGGATGAAGTCAGTGGAGAAGGAGGATGCCGTTGTTAGCGCGATGACCAAAGAGCTCAGTCTCTCTCTTCCTACATTGACTGCGACACTCGAGGCGGGACGGAAATAACACGACTCGTTTGCGGTATCAGCAACCACAACGTCAGGATGGCAGGGAAATTTGTGGCTGCCGCTTTGAGGGCGCTACCGCATTTTTCGCAAAACCCGTAATAAACGGGTCAAGTGCTTGTGGAATGGCCGTTGAACATTCCAAGGCGGCCGTGGGAACTGTTTGATCCTGAACGGCAGAAGCGGGTCGCGTGCTGCCGATCGCGACCACGCGAGATTCGGGCAGCCATGCCGGTTGCATGAGGCAGAGATCAGCCAGAACCGGACAATCGACGACGATGCAAAGATCGTCAACAATGAGCCCGGCGGCGGCCGGAGGGAAAAGACCCCGTTGAATCAGCCTGGGGCCTTTCCCAACAGCAGCGCTTGGGCCTCGACGACCAGTTCCACCACGAGATCGGCAAGGGTCCGTACACTTGGCGAACGTTTGACATCGGGATGCATCACCAGCCATAGCTTCCGTACCGTAGGGCAGACAGGATCGGGTACCACTGCCAGTGCATCGTCGTTGGCAGCCAGAAAATGGGGCAGTATCGCGATTCCTAGCCCCACGCGGGCGGCGTTGAGCAATGCAGCGAGATCGTTGCTTCTGAAGACAAAACGCCGATTGCCGGCAACCTGAGTAAGCCAGCGCTGCTGCGGTACCTGCACGAGACTGTCGTCGTAACCAAGAAACTCCCAAGCATCAACTGCCCGGCGGGTATAACCATGGGCGGCGTAAAGTCCATAGCCCATATCGCCAATGCAACGCGCCGCCAGGCTCGGTGCAGTGGGCCGCGACATTCTGATCGCTAGGTCGGCCTCGCCCCGCGCCAGATTGGCATCCCGCGATTCGCCTATAACTTCCAGATCGATGTTTTGCCATCTGGAGCGCATGGCGGCTAACCGAGGCACCAGGAAATGGCCAGCCAAGACCGGTGGTGCCGAAACCCGGACCGTCCCCTGCAAGGATGAAACGCCGAGTGCTACCCGCGAAAATGCCTGCGCTTCGTCATCAAGCCGGCCGGCCTGGGCGACCAGCGTCTCGCCTTCCGACGTCAATGACCACGCTTTGGGTAAGCGGTCGAAGAGCCTGATCCCCAGCGACCGTTCCAGTGCCTCGACACGCCTTGCTACGGTCGAGTGTTCGACCCTGAGCCGCCGTGCTGCGCCCGACAGGCTGCCGGCGCGCGCGAGTTCCAGGAAATACCGAATGTCATCCCACTGCAGACCACGCTTGTCACCGCTAGCGATGGGTGTGTTTTTTTGCACAGTCAATGTCAAGTTTTTGAGAATTGTTGAGCTATTTTGCTCAACGTATGCTGCGCTTGCAAGCTTACTCATCAGGACAACATCATGACCAAGCGCGAATCTTTTCTCGACTCGACAGCAGCTTCCCAGATCGTCATCAGCCAATATGGCGACGCATCGGCACTGACCACCGTAGACGCAACACTCCCTCCGCCGGCGGCCGGCGAGATTCGCGTCCGGCACACGGCGATCGGTGTGAACTATGTCGATATCTATCACCGCACCGGCCTCTACCGGCTGCCCTCGCTTCCCGCAGTTCTTGGGGTCGAGGCCGCCGGAATCGTCGAGGCGCTCGGGCCGGATGTCGACATGGTGCGAGTAGGCCAGCGTATCGCCTATGCCGGCCCACCGGCCGGCAGCTATGCCAGCGCCCGCAACCTGCCGGCCGCCCGGGCCATCCCCTTGCCCGACGACGTAGCCGACGACGCGGTGGCCAGCCTACTGCTGCGCGGGATCACCACTCACATGCTGCTGGCCTACGTCCGTCCCCTGAAGGCTGGCGATACTATGCTCGTCCACGCGGCGGCCGGCGGTCTGGGGTTGGTCCTCGTGCAGTGGGCGAAGGCCATGGGCGCTCGCGTCATCGGCACGGTCAGTTCGCCGGCCAAGGCGGAACTGGCCATCGAACACGGACTGGACCACGCTATCAATTATCGCGACGATGACTTCGTGGCGGAGGTCATGCGGCTGACCGATGGCCGCGGCGTCGATTACGCTATCGACGGGATCGGCGGAAAGACCCTGCTCGATACCCTCGGCTGCTTACGCCCCTATGGCATGGTCGCTAGTGTCGGCCAGGTGGCTGGCGACCCCGGACCGCTCGATCTTTCGCTGCTCGGCCCGGCGCGTTCGGTGGCCCTCTCCCGGCCCGGCGTCTTCCGCTTCATGATGGATCCGGCGCGTTACCGCGAAGGCGCACTGGCCACTATCCGGCAACTGCAGGCCGGGCTGAGGCCGACAATTGGAGCCATCCACCCGTTGAGCGAAGCGGCGGAGGCACATCGCCGACTCGAACGGGGGCAAACCGTGGGCGCTATTCTCCTGCGCCCCTGAGTAAAAGCAACGAGGATCATCATGCTGGTTCTAGTACTTCTCGACTATCTGCGTCCCCTGTCCGAAGTGGACTCCCACATGGATGGCCATCGTGCCTTTCTGAGTCGACATTACGCCGCGGGGCACTTCCTGCTTTCGGGCAGGAAGGTGCCGCGGACCGGTGGTGTGATTCTCGCCAAGGCCAACTCTCTTGACGAAGTCACGCAATGGATTTCCGAAGATCCCTTTCATCAGGCCGGGGTCGCCAGCTACCAAATCATTGCTTGGGAACCGACTATGGCCGCTCAGGGCATGCCCAACATCTGAGGTTGGCTTTGCCAAGCGCTAAAAACACTGTCACCGCCGGTCAAGCGATTGGCGGCGACGGTCGGTCTCAGCGGGGGATGGCAGCAGCAAATTGAAAGATTTCTCGAGCGCTTGAGAAGTAAATGATGATCAATCCACCGCCGCCCTGAGCGCAGTTGCCGTCCGCCCCCCCTGATCGAGCACGTCAAACATGCCGGGCTGGATCATTTCATGCCACATGATGTTCGCGCATCGGGATCATGCAGGAGGTTAGGATCGAAGCAGGTCTCCGTGATAAGCCGCGACTTGGAGACGCCGAACTTAGTCCGATAACCTTGCGGCCGCCCGGTTGCCGATCAAACGGGCCAGGGCTGTGTCATTTACCTGCCGGCGCGATGTCAGCCGATTTGTCGTTGTTACGCGGCGCTACTCGCCATACAGCGTTGCCGACGTCGTCAGCCACAAGCAACGCCCCATGCGCGTCCAGTGCGACGCCAACGGGTCGACCTACGGCGTAGCCGTCTGGCGTCAGAAAGCCGCTCAGGAAATCCTCAGGTACGCCAGCAGGTTTTCCATCGACGAATGGCACAAACGCCACCTTGTAGCCGCTACGCGGTTTACGGTTCCATGATCCATGCTGGCCGACAAATGCGCCTCCACGATAATGAGGCGGGAACAGCGTCCGGTTGTAAAAGACCAGACCTAGCGAAGCTGTATGATTGCCGAGCGCATAGTCCGGCGCAATGGCTTTTGCAACCAGATCTGGGCGCTGCGGTTTGACGCGGGTGTCGATGTGCTGCCCGTAGTAGCTGTAGGGAAAGCCATAAAAAGCGCCATCTTTCACGGCGGTCATGTAGTCGGGGACAAGATTGTTGCCGAGATCGTCCCGCTCATTGACTGCCGTCCACAACGCGCCGCTGTCCGGTTGCCAGGCAAGTCCGTTGGCGTTGCGCAATCCAGTCGCATAGGGCCGCACATGGCCCGTGTCAATGTCGAACACAAGGATACGCGCTCGACCTTCTTCGGCGTCGACTCCATTTTCCCCTGCGTTGCTGTTCGATCCCACCGTGATGTACAGATGCTTGCAGGAGCGATCGACCAGGATATTTTTGGTCCAGTGATGGTTGATCGGCCCGGCCGGCAAGTCGGCAACCTTGACGCCGGGGCTTGTAACCTGGGTGGCGCCCGTCACATAGTTGAAACGCAACAGAGCGTCCGTATCGGCAACATAGAGTTGATTGCCAATGAGCGCCATCCCGAACGGCGAGTGGAGGCCACCCAGAAACACGGTCTGAGTCCTCGCGACGCCGCTGCCGTCCACATCGCGCAACAGCACAATGCGATCGGGGCTCGGCACACCGGCGCCGGCGCGCTTCATGACCTGCTTTCTGACCCAGCCGAATAGGCCGCTGCCTCTATCGTGTTCTTTTGGCGCGTCGCTTTCCGCGACCAGTACGTCACCATTGGGCAGCGTGTAAAGCCAGCGCGGGTGCGCGAGGCCACCGGCAAACTCGGTGACGCGAAAGCCTGCGGGAGCTGTGGGCATAAAACCGTCGGGGCGCGCCTGAACGGGCGCGATGTTGACCATCGGAATCAAGGACGATTCCGGAGCCGGCATGGCGGGCGACGCGCCGAAGCCCGCGTCGCTTGAACCTGATGGTCCAATCGCACAGGAGGCCAGCGGCAAAACCAGGGAAATAGCCAGACGGTTTAGCAGGCGCAAGGGGGTTCCGAGTGAAGAGCGTTAATTGACCATGCATGGGACGAACAGCAAGAAACCGGCCGTGACGTTGCCTGCTAAGGCGCAAACTATTCCCGTGATTCAAGTGGAAAACCTCGGCCTCCCGGCTTCCCGGTCGTGCTGACCCCAGGTTCGCGGCTGTGCGGAAACAGCAGCGGAGTCGAGCATCCTGATCGACCCTCCCCAGCGTCAGGTTTCCTTAAGGTAATGTCGCTAGCATCCATCGGACTTGCGTAGTGCTTTTTTCAGGCCAACAGCTCAAGATTCGCAGGCTGCGCACCCCATCAATTCATCAAGTCGTGACAACTTGAGGAGCAAGAATGGCGAAGGTCTACGAAATGCAGCGTCCGGCATATGATGCAGTCGCACGCACACTGCACTGGCTAACCGTCCTGTTGGTCGCAATGCAATTTGTGATCGGCTGGACCATGCCGGACGTCCACAAAGACACGCAGCCGGTTAATCTGATTGCCTGGCATCTTGGGGTGGGCGCGACGCTCGTCGCCGTCATGGCAATCCGGGTGATCTGGCGATTGACGCATTGGCCCACGCCGGATGAACTGCCACCGCTACTCAGCGTCGTGTCGCGCATAACGCATGTTCTCCTCTACGCCGCCCTGGTGCTGGTGCCGCTGCTCGGCTGGATCAACGCGTCCTCAAGAGGCTGGACGGTCCGCTTGCTGGGCGTGGTGTCCTATCCGGCGCTGAGCGAACCGGGCTCGGCCTTCGGCCATGCGATGGGGGATGTGCACGGCATCCTCGCATGGGTGCTCTTCGCGTTGATTGGTCTGCATGTCGTCGCAGCCCTGTTCCACCGCTTTGTCCTGAAGGACCATGTGCTGCAAAGGATGCTGCCCCACGCAAGGCCGTCGCCTGATCAGGGTCGAGACCGCTAGGGTCCGCCAATGCCTAAGGCTCACCAGGAACCGCATCGAATCAAGGCGATCGGGTGGCTACGCGCTGCGGTCCTTGGCGGACTTGCCGCGCGCGTCGGAGGAGCGAAAGTGGGTCCTGGTGAATTGCGGGTCGTCTTCTGGAGCGCGCTGTCGATGGGTGTGGCATCCGCGGTCGGTGCTATATTCGGCGCGAGTTGAGCCGTGACATCTTTCCGCAATACAGTCACTTGCTATTCCGCGACGGTTGTCGTCTGCTTGCTCGGCTCAAATTTTTCGGAACGTCCAGCAGCCAAAGCCGCCGTTATTACCCTGCCCATTGCCGTTTTGATGGTCGCCTTGCCCTCGGCGAATTGGAGCGCGTCGAAGAGATCACCGATGGCCCGCGCATTGAAGGGTGCATACGTGTTGCCTGAGAGCTGCAGCGGATTCCGCGGATGTTCGCGGCTGCGTGATCAGAGGCAGCTATCGGTTGCGATCGATTGATTTGTCGATCAACGCGTGATCTGAATATTCATGCGCCGCCGCCGAGGCAATGCGGCAATACCACGATCAGCGAAATGCGCGGACTGTCACCGAAGAAATCGACAGGCTGAATATTGCGCGAATTCGAGTAGTCAACTCTACAAAACAAATCGCCCCGGAAAACCCACCCAAATCATCGATTTGAATGAGAAGCCCGGGGCCATCTTCACATCAGTGGACGACGTTGGTCTCTAGAACGGAATATCGTCATCCATATCATCGAGCCCGCCGCCACCGGCAGGCTGGCTCGGCCGGCTAGCACCGCCGCCACCGCCACCGCTACGCGCCCCACCGCCCGTCGAGCGACCACCGCCACCCCCACGCGACTCCGACGGCTCGCGGCTATACCCGCCATCATCCCCGCCGCCCATACCGCCGCCGCCCGCACCACCGCGGCCGCCCAGCATCTGCATCTGTTCGGCGACGATTTCCGTCGAATACCGATCCTGCCCGTCTTGACCTTGCCACTTGCGCGTACGCAAGCGCCCTTCGATGTACACCGACGAGCCCTTCTTCAAGTACTCACCGACGATTTCAGCCAAGCGGCCGAAGAACGCGACGCGGTGCCACTCCGTCGCTTCCTTGAATTCGCCCGATGCCTTGTCCTTGTAGCGATCCGTCGTAGCGAGCCGGATGTTGGCGATCGCGTCCCCGCTCGGCAGGTAACGAATTTCGGGGTCGGCGCCGAGATTGCCGACGAGGATGACCTTGTTTACGGATGCCATGAATATCTCCAGTTAATCCATTTGCGCAGCCGCGCCCATTGTTTGAACGCCCGCCGCGCGACGCCTCGCTGGGCAGTCAAACCTTACGAGGGGCCTTCATATTGGCGGCGATTATAAGCCACGCGAAAACGAGTCCTGAGCACGTGAAGAACACCGCGTTTTGGCCAACCGACTTCATCAGCCAACCGCCCACGACACCCCCGAGCGCCAAGCCGATCGACTGTGTCGTGTTGTACACGCCCACGGCCGCCCCCTTGCGCGTACCCGGTGCCAGCTTCGACACCAACGAAGGCTGCGACGCCTCGAGGATGTTGAAGCCAAGGAAGTAGATGAACAAAATCGCGGCCACAGACAAGATCGTATGCGGTGCCGTGCCCAGGAGCAATTGGCCGATCAGGATAAGCGCAATGGCACCGCACAATATGGGCTTCATCTTGCCCCATTTTTCAGCGACGATGATGGCGGGCACCATGAGGACAAACGTCAACCCCATGACGGGCAAATAAACTTCCCAGTGCGATGCCACGGGCAGCCCGCCTGCCACCAGCACGCGCGGCACGACGAGAAAGAGCGCCGTCTGGGTGGCATGGAGCACCAGCACGCCGAAATTGAGCCGCAGCAGCTCGACGTTATGCAGCACTTCGGCGAACGGCGCGCGCACGTGTACGGGCTTGGGCGCATCGGGCACGATCCAGATCACGACGCCGATCGCGATCAGCGATAGCGCGCCGACGATCGCGAACAAGCCGCTCATCCCAACCCACTGATAGATGATCGGCGCACCGACAATCGCCACAGCGAACGAAATGCCGATGCTGCCCCCCACCATCGCCATCGCTTTGGTGCGGTTCTGCTCGGCCGTTAGATCGGCGATGAATGCGATGACCGCCGACGAAATTGCGCCCATCCCCTGGATGACGCGGCCCACGATGATCCATGTGATGTCGTGCGCCATCGCGGCAATGAAGCTGCCGAGCGCGAAAATGAGCAGCCCCGTCACGATGACGGGCTTGCGCCCGAGCTTATCGGAGGCCCAGCCGTAGAAGATGTAGAGCAGCGACTGCGTCGCGCCATAGGCGCCGAGCGCGATGCCGACGAGCAGCACGTTGTCGCCGCCCGGGATCGTCTTCGCGTAGACGGTGAAGACGGGCATGATCATGAACAAACCGAGCATGCGCAGCGCAAAAATGCCGGCAAGCGACATCGTGGCGCGCAACTCGGGCGCGCTCATACGCGAAGAAGTGACGGACGGATTGGACATCGGAGCGAGCTAGGAGGAACCAGGAACCGTGTTGGCGGCGCCGTTCATGCTGCCTCCCGCTCCCCAGCGGGTTCGCTCGGGGTGCAGCGAACGTGTCGAACGTAATGAGCGTGACGCTCGTTCATTCCCGCGCGCTGTAAGGATGCCGTAACGGCGGTCTGGAAAAGTCGTTATAGTAGCAGGTTTGGCCCCTCTCCCTAGACAGGTTCACAGGTTTCATGGAACAGATTCGCATCCGTGGGGCGCGTACCCACAACCTGAAGAACGTCAATCTCGACCTGCCTCGCCATCAGTTGATCGTGATCACCGGCTTGTCCGGGTCGGGCAAGTCGTCGCTCGCGTTCGACACCCTCTACGCCGAGGGGCAGCGTCGATATGTGGAGAGCCTTTCGGCCTACGCGCGTCAATTCCTGCAATTGATGGAGAAGCCCGACGTCGACTTGATCGAGGGGCTCTCTCCCGCCATCTCGATCGAGCAAAAGGCGACGTCTCATAATCCGCGCTCAACCGTGGGCACGGTCACCGAGATTCACGACTACCTGCGTTTGCTCTACGCGCGCGTCGGTACGCCGTACTGCCCGGAGCACGAAATCGCGCTCGAGGCGCAAAGCGTCTCCCAAATGGTGGATGCCGCACTCGCGCTGCCCGAGGAAACGAAGCTCATGATCCTCGCGCCTGTCGTGGCGAACCGCAAAGGCGAGCACGCCGATCTTTTCGAGCAGATGCAGGCGCAAGGTTTCATCCGGTTCCGGATCCGCTCGGGAGGCGGCGCCGCGAACGAAGGCACGGCGCAGATCTACGACATCGATTCGCTGCCGAAGCTGAAGAAGAACGACAAGCACTCGATCGATGTCGTCGTCGATCGCCTGAAGGTGCGCGCGGACGTCAAGCAGCGCCTGGCCGAATCGTTCGAGACGGCCCTGCGCCTGGCCGACGGCCGCGCGATCGCGCTCGAAATGGACACCGGCAAAGCGCACCTGTTCAGCTCGAAGTTCGCTTGCCCCATCTGCTCGTACTCGCTACCCGAGCTCGAGCCGCGGCTGTTCTCGTTCAACAATCCGATGGGCGCCTGCCCCGATTGCGACGGCCTCGGGCAAATCACGTTCTTCGATCCGAAGCGCGTCGTCGCGCATCCCACGCTTTCGCTCGCCGCCGGCGCCGTTAAAGGCTGGGATCGCCGCAATCAGTTCTATTTTCAGATGCTGCAGAGCCTGGCGGCCTATTACGAGTTCGATATCGATACGCCGTTCGAGGAACTGCCCGAAAAAGTCCGCAAGCTGATTCTGTTCGGCTCGGGCAAAGAGCAGATCCCGTTCTCGTACATCAACGAGCGCGGCCGCGCGACGGTTAGGGAACACGTGTTCGAAGGCATCATCCCGAACCTCGAGCGCCGCTATCGCGAGACCGATTCGGCCGCCGTGCGCGAAGAACTCGCGAAATACCAGAACAATCAGGCCTGCCCGTCGTGCCACGGCACGCGGTTGCGGCAAGAAGCGCGCTTCGTACGCCTAGGCGCCGACGGCGACGCGCGCGCGATCTACGAAGTGAGCGGCTGGCCGCTGCGCGATGCGCTCGGCTATTTCCAAACGCTCAAGCTCGAAGGCGCCAAGCGCGAGATCGGCGATAAGGTCGTCAAGGAAATCGTCGCGCGGCTCATGTTCCTGAACAACGTCGGGCTCGATTACCTCTCGCTCGAACGCAGCGCCGATACGCTCTCGGGCGGCGAAGCGCAGCGCATCCGCCTCGCCTCGCAGATCGGCTCGGGCTTGACCGGCGTCATGTACGTGCTCGACGAGCCTTCCATTGGCCTGCATCAGCGCGATAACGACCGCCTCATCTCCACACTCAAGCATCTGCGCGATCTCGGCAATTCGGTCATCGTCGTCGAGCACGACGAAGACATGATCCGCATGGCCGATTATGTCGTCGACATGGGGCCGGGCGCCGGCGAGCATGGCGGCATGATCATCGCCGAAGGCACGCCGAAGCAAGTGCAAAAGGATCCGGCGTCGCTGACGGGACAATACCTGGCCGGCGAGCGCCGCATCGAGTTTCCCGACGAACGCAAGGAGCCCGACGATCGGCGCCTGCGCATCGTCGAAGCCCACGGCAACAACTTGAAGCGCGTCACGCTCGATCTGCCGGTCGGCCTGCTCACCTGCGTGACGGGCGTATCCGGCTCGGGCAAGTCGACGCTGATCAACGACACGCTTTACCACGCCGTCTCGCAGTACCTGTATGGCTCGTCGGCGGAGCCCGCGCCCTACGAGCAGATCGAAGGGCTCGAGCACTTCGATAAAGTCATCAACGTCGACCAATCGCCGATCGGCCGCACACCGCGCTCCAATCCCGCCACCTACACAGGCTTGTTCACGCCGATCCGCGAACTGTTCGCCGGCGTACCATCCGCGAAGGAACGCGGCTACGATCCGGGCCGCTTCTCGTTCAACGTCAAAGGCGGACGCTGTGAAGCGTGCCAAGGCGACGGCGTGCTCAAGGTCGAGATGCACTTCCTGCCCGACGTCTACGTGCCATGCGACGTGTGCCACGGCAAACGCTACAACCGCGAAACGCTAGAAGTGCAGTACAAAGGCAAGAACATCAGCGAAGTGCTCGACATGACGGTCGAGGCTGCGCACGAGTTCTTCGGCGCCGTGCCCGTCATTGCGCGCAAGCTCAAGACGCTGCTCGATGTCGGCCTGGCCTACATTCGGCTCGGCCAATCGGCC
>CAYRLJ010000036.1:15936-37832 GCA_964425025.1 uncultured Burkholderia sp.
AATCGGCCACGACGCTTTCGGGCGGCGAGGCGCAGCGCGTCAAGCTCTCGCTGGAACTGTCCAAACGCGACACGGGCAGAACGCTGTACATCCTCGACGAACCGACAACGGGCCTTCACTTTCACGACATCGCGCTGCTGCTGGAAGTCATCCACCGGCTGCGCGATCATGGCAATACCGTCATCATCATCGAGCATAATCTCGATGTGATCAAAACCGCGGATTGGGTCATCGACCTCGGCCCGGAAGGCGGCGCGGGAGGCGGGCAGATCATCGCTCAGGGTACGCCTGAGGTGATCGCCAAATCGAAGGCAAGTTTTACCGGGCGCTATCTCGCACCGCTGCTCGTGCGCCGCTGATCGCGGCGAACGAGCGCGGCCCGGCATGCGACGCGCGTGTCGAGCCGTCCGGCATCGGTTGGAGAGAAAAACATATGGCTAAGCGCAACGAGGCCCCCGAAGACATCCGCGCCCGCGAGGTCGGGGCACGTCCCGTGCGGCTCACGAGCAACATGAGCCTGCCGAAGCTGTCCGCCGTCGAAATCGGCAGCTATGCGCTCGTCTTCGTCGGTATGTGGGCCGTCTTGCACTACAAGCTGCTGGGCGCGCTGCTCGGTGGCATGCTCGTCTATCAACTCGTCCACACGATCGCACCCAGCATCGAGCGCCACATGCCGAGCCATCGCGCGCGCTGGGTAGCCGTCGTCGTCATCGCGGCCGTCGTGGTAGGTGGGCTCGCCGGCCTCGCGATCGGCATCACCGAGCACTTCGAGCATACGGTGCCGAACATTCAGACCCTGCTCGATCAGGTGATGCAAATCGTGGATCAGGCTCGCTCGCGCGCCCCCGGTTGGCTCTCGGCCATGCTGCCCGGCGACGTCTCGGAGATGAAGCAAAAGGCCGGCATGCTCGTGCATACGCACATGAGCCAACTACAGCAAGGCGGTAAGAACGTCGCGCGCGGCTTCGGGCACGTGCTGTTCGGCATGATCATCGGCGCGATGATCGCGATCACGAGCGAGCACCACGCGCACCGGCTGCCGCTGTCCACCGCGCTGGCCGCGCGCGCCGCACGCTTTGCCGACGCGTTCCGCCGCATCGTCTTCGCGCAGATGAAGATATCGACGATCAACGCCGTGTTCACGGCGCTCTACCTGCTCGTCGGGCTGCCGCTCTTTCACCAGGCGTTGCCGTTGTCGAAGACGCTCGTGCTCGTCACGTTCATCGCGGGCCTGCTGCCCGTCGTCGGCAATCTGATTTCGAACTCGCTGATCCTCGCCGTCTCACTGGCGGTCAGTTTGCCGACGGCGATCGCCTCGCTCATCTTCCTCGTGCTGATTCACAAGTTCGAATATTTCTTGAACGCGAGGATCGTCGGCGGGCAAATCGAGGCACGCGCTTGGGAGTTGCTGCTCGCCATGCTCATCATGGAAGCGGCGGCCGGCGTGCCGGGGCTCATCGCCGCACCGATTTTCTATGGCTATATCAAGCGCGAGCTCATCTACCTCCGGCTGATTTAGTCGCCGGCGCAGCCATCAACGGAAGACGACCGTCTTCGTCCCATTCAAAACGATCCGATGCTCGACATGCCATTTCACCGCGCGCGCGAGCGTCACACACTCGACGTCGCGGCCGATCGCCGTCAGTTGGTCCGGCGCCATGCTGTGATCGACACGCTCCACTTCCTGCTCGATGATTGGGCCTTCGTCGAGATCGGTCGTGACGTAATGCGCCGTCGCGCCGATCAGCTTCACGCCGCGGTCGAACGCTTGGTAGTAAGGTTTCGCGCCCTTGAAGCTCGGCAGGAACGAATGATGGATGTTGATCGCTCGGCCCGACAGGTGCTCACATAGGTTCGGCGACAAGACCTGCATGTAGCGCGCGAGCACGACGAGATCGGCTTTGTGCTGATCGATCACCTCGAGCACGCGCGCTTCCTGCGCCGCCTTCGCGGCACCCGTCGATCCCGTCAGCGCAAAGTGATGGAACGGAATATCGTAGCTCGCGGCCAGTTGATAGAAGTCCTTGTGGTTCGAGATGATGGCCGAGATCTCGATAGGCAATTGGCCCGTCCGATAGCGGAACAGCAAATCGTTCAAGCAAAGGCCGATCTTCGACACCAAGATGACTACTATCGGTTTGAGAGCCTCGTCGTGAATATCGCAACGCATCCCGAACTCGTCGGCGAGCGGCGAAAACGCCGCGCGCAGCGCCTCGAGCCCCGGGTCGCCGCCCACTTGCTGGAAGTGCACGCGCATGAAGAACTCGCCCGTACGGCTGTCGCCGAATTGCGCCGAGTCGAGAATATTGGCGCCGCGTTCGAAGAGAAACCCCGATACCGCGTGAACGATGCCGGGCCGATCGGGGCACGACAGTTTCAAGATGAAGCTGTGTTGGGTCGACATAGACCGATGAACTCCTGTAATTGACTCGCGCCGTCCGGCTCAGCGCGCGAGCGAAGGCGCGGCGAACAGCGATTCGATGCCCCCGCATGCGTCGTCGTCGATCCAGCTGTGGCGCAGCATGCAATCGAGCGTCGCCAGGCTCGCATCGACCGTCATCTCGCCGTCCTCGATCCAGCGCGCTACTTCCTCGATGCGTGCAAGCCGGTGCTCGCCGACTTCGCCGTCCTGGTTGCGCGGCGAAAAGTCCTCGGGCACCGACAAGTCATAGACGAACACCTGCTCGGCTTGCGTGCCCTCGGGCAGCGACTGCAGCACGTGCACGGTACGCCCCGGCACGGCTTTCCTCGCTAATCCGGCCTCGATGCCCGCCTCTTCCCAGCATTCCTTGACGATCGTTTCTTCGAGCGAAAAGCCCCACCCGATACCGCCTGCGACAACGTTATCGAGCATGCCCGGATCGGTTGCCTTCGTCTCGCTGCGACGCGCGATCCAAAGCTGCGGCGCGCGATCGGCGTATTTTACGATGCCGTTCAGATGCACCGCGTACGTCATCGTGCCGAAGAAGCGAGCGGCCGCGCGCTCGATGAACGCCAGCGGTGCACCGTCGAACGTGTTGCGGATGGCGTACGTTTCGTCGCGCCAGCCCTGGATGCGGCCCGCTGCAGCCAGCGCGCCGATGACTGAAGCAAGCGCGGCCGAGCGGCTGTTCGCATCGATGTCGAAGCGCGCTGCCAGGGTCACCCCCACCGGATCGACTTCGAACACGTCCGGCCACTGGGCGATGAGCGGCACGTCGCTTTCGCGAATCCAGCCGACCTGCTCGGCCGACATAAAAAATGGCCGATGCGCGCTCGGCTCGAAGCGGCGCGCACTGGCGATGCAGGACAAACTCATGGCATTCCTTGCGCAATCGGATGCGTCAATTCGTTTTATCAATGCGCCTAGCTCGCACGCTCGCTCAATCGCGCAGCGCCACGCGCAGTCCGAGCCCGATGAATGTCGCGCCCGCCAGCCGGTCGAGCCAGACGCCGACGCGCGGACGACGCTTGAGCCAAACGCCCAGCCGCTCTCAATGACCGGCGAATTCAGTCACCGTGTAAAGCGGCAAGCCGCTCTCGCGCAGCATTTTGGAGCCGCCGAGATCGGGCAAATCGACGATCGCCGCGCCTTCGACGACGACGGCGCCAAGCCGCTCGAGCAGCTTCTTGCCGGCCATCATCGTACCGCCCGTCGCGATCAAATCGTCTACGATGACCACGCGGTCGCCGGCCTTGCATGCGTCTTCATGAATTTCGACCGTGGCCGTGCCGTATTCGAGCGCATACGCCTCGGACACGGTCTTGTACGGCAGCTTGCCGATCTTGCGGATCGGGATGAAGCCGATGTTCAACTCATACGCGACGATCGGCGCGATGATGAAGCCGCGCGCATCGAGCCCGGCGACGTAGTCGAGCTTTGCTTCGACATAGCGCTCGATGAATAGATCGATGAGTACGCGCAGCGTCTTGGGCCGCTGGAGCAGCGGCGTGATGTCGCGAAACTGCACGCCGGGCAGTGGCCAATCGGGAACCGTGCGAATTTGGCTCTTGATGAACGCGGCGGCGTCGAGGGGCGCGTCCGCGGGCGCATGGAACATGAAATTCTCCGCTAGGCTATTCGCTCGCGCTCGGCGAGCAAGTCGTGGGTCAGATTTGAAATGGAAGGGCAGCCGTCTCACATGGCCGGCACGCCGGCGCGGCGGTTGCGCAGCAGCCGCTCCTCGGCCAGCGCGAGCGCTTCCGGCAGCCCGCGCAACACGACGATGTCGGCCTCCCGAAGCTTCGTCTCGGGGCCGGGTTCGACGCCGCGAATGCCGTGGCGCCGGATCGCCGTGACCTCGACGCCCATCAAGGCGAGCCCGAGTTCGTCGAGCGTGCGTCCGACGGCGTCGGCGTTGCCGTCGACCGCCACCGATTGTAGCCGCACCTGGTCGTGCCCGTCCTCGTCGCCCGGATCGTCGGCGCCGTGAAAGTAACCTCGCAGCAGGCTGTAGCGCGCGTCGCGCATTTCCTCCACGCGCCGCACGACGCGCCGCATCGGCACGCCCATCAGCACGAGCGTGTGCGATGCGAGCATGAGGCTGCCCTCGACGATCTCGGGAATGACCTCGGTCGCGCCGGCCGCGAGCAGCTTCTCTAGATCGGCATCGTCGACGGTGCGCACGATGACGGATAACGCCGGCTCCAATTCATGCACGTTGTGAAGCACCCGCAATGCCGACGGCGTATTCGCATAGGTGATGGCCACGGCCGCGGCGCGATGGATACCGGCTGCAACAAGCGATTCGCGCCGCGCGGCATCGCCGAACACCACCGATTCGCCCGCTGCGGCCGCGGCTGCGACGCGATCGGGATCGAGGTCCAGCGCCACGTAGGAGAGCCCCTCATGCTCGAGCATGCGCGCGAGGTTTTGCCCGGCGCGGCCATAGCCGCAAATGATGACGTGGGCGTTTTGCCGCAGGCTTTGCGTCGCGATCCGCGTCATCTGCAGCGACTGCTGCATCCATTCCGTCGACGAAAGCCGCAGCACGATACGGTCGGCGTTTTGAATCAAGAACGGCGCGGCCAGCATCGACAGCAGCATCGCCGCCAGGATGGCCTGCAGCAGCATCGCGTCGACGAGATGCTTATCGAGAATCAGATTGAGCAGCACGAAGCCGAACTCGCCCGCCTGCGCGAGCCCGATTCCCGTGCGCATCGCCACGCCTGGCGTCGCGCCGAACAGCCGCGCGAGCCCCGTGATCATGACGATCTTGAGCAGCACCGGTGCGATGAAAAATGCGAGCACGAGTAGCGGATGCGCGATGAGCACGCGTGGATCGAGCAGCATGCCCGTCGTCACGAAGAACAGGCCGAGCAGCACGTCGCGAAACGGCTTGATGTCCTCTTCCACTTGGTGACGGTATGGCGTTTCGGCGATCAGCATGCCGGCGATGAACGCGCCGAGCGCGAGCGAGAGCCCGAATTTGTCGGTGATGAACGCCGCGCCCAGTGTGACGAGCAAGAGATTAAGGACGAACAGTTCCTGCGAGCGACGCCGCGCGACGACGTTGAACCAGCGCGTCATGAACCGCTGCCCGACGAACAGCAGCAGCGAAAGCGCGACGACGATCTTGAATGCGGCCACGCCGAGCGCCATCGGCAAATCGCTCGAATCGCCGCCGAGCGCCGCGATCACGATCAAGAGCGGCACGACGGCCAGATCTTGAAAGAGCAACACGCCGAAGATATTGCGTCCGTGCTCGGTCTCGATCTCGAGCCGCTCCGCGAGCATCTTGCTGACGATCGCCGTCGACGACATCGCGAGCGCACCGCCGAGCGCGATGCTGCCTTGCCAGGTCACGTGCATCCAGCGCTTGAGCAGCAGCGCGACGAGCACCGACACGCCGACGGTGCCGATCACCTGCAGCAGGCCGAGCCCGAACACGAGCGAGCGCATCGCCCGCAGCTTGGCGAGCGAGAACTCGAGCCCGATCGAAAACATGAGGAAAACAACCCCGAACTCCGCGAGATTCTGTGCGCGCGCCGAATCGGGTGCGAGGCCGAACGCGTGAGGCCCGACAACGATGCCGACCGTCAAGTAGCCCAGCATCGGCGGCAGATTCAACGAGCGAAACAGTACGACGACTACCACTGATGCGAGAAGCAGGAAAAGCGTCATCTCGAGCGGAGAAATCACGTCTTGAGCGTCCTCGTTCGTCAGCGGAACGCACGCATGCGCAACAAGGCGCACCGCGCGTTCGATGTTGGGAGCCGCGATGCGGCTAGGAACCCGGGGCGGCCAAGGGGGCGGCCCGGCGCGGCGAACAACGCCTTTGCTATACTCCGGCGAATGATAGCGAA
Organism: uncultured Burkholderia sp.; assembly: GCA_964425025.1. Lineage (GTDB taxonomy): Bacteria > Pseudomonadota > Gammaproteobacteria > Burkholderiales > Burkholderiaceae > Trinickia. Next base: position 22,222 of record CAYRLJ010000036.1, read on the forward strand.
AATCAATGGCGACCGGGCGTTGGCGCTCGCCCGGGAAGTCCTCGACATCGAAGCCGACGCCGTGCGCGGGCTTCGCGATCAAATCGACGAGCGCTTTGTCGCAGCCGTCGACTTCCTTCTGAGTTGCCGCGGCCGCGTCGTCGTATCCGGCATCGGCAAATCCGGCCACATCGCCCGCAAGCTTGCCGCAACGCTCGCGAGCACGGGCACCCCCGCGTTTTTTGTGCACCCGGCGGAGGCGAGCCACGGCGATCTGGGCATGGTCACGCAGGACGACGTCTTCATCGCGCTCTCGAATTCCGGCGAATCGGAAGAACTCGTCGCGATCTTGCCGCTCGTCAAACGGCTTGGCGCGAAGCTCATCGCGATGACGGGGCGGCCGCAATCGACGCTCGCGACGCTGGCCGATGTTCATTTGTACGCCGGTGTCGCGAAGGAAGCCTGCCCGCTCGAGCTTGCCCCGACGGCCAGCACGACGGCCGCGCTCGCGCTCGGCGACGCACTGGCCATGGCCGTGCTCGATGCGAGAGGTTTCAGCGCCGACGATTTCGCGCGCTCGCATCCGGGCGGCGCATTGGGCCGGCGGCTGCTCACCTATGTGCGCGACGTCATGCGCACGGGCGATCAGTTGCCGAAAGTGAATGCGACTGCAACGGTGCGCGACGCCCTGTTCCAATTGACGTCCAAGCGCATGGGCATGACGGCCATCGTCGACGAATCCGGCCGCGTCGAAGGCATCTTCACCGACGGCGACCTGCGTCGCGTACTCGAACGCACGGGCGATTTCCGCGATTTGCCGATCGCCGACGTCATGACGCGCGCTCCGCGCTCGATCGGGGCCGACCATCTCGCCGTCGAAGCGGTCGAATCGATGGAACGCCATCGCATCAATCAAATGCTCGTCGTCGACACCGACGGCAAGCTGATCGGCGCGCTGAACATGCATGACTTGTTTTCGAAGAAGGTGATCTGATGGCGGCCGCGTCCCTCACGGCAAGCGAACGCGCGAGCCGAGTCAAGCTGATGATCTTCGACGTCGACGGCGTGCTGACCGATGGCGGCCTGATGTTCACCGCGGAAGGCGACACGATGAAGTCGTTCAATTCGATGGACGGCCACGGCCTGAAGCTGCTCGGCGTCGCGGGAATCCGAACGGCCATCATCACCGGTCGCCGCTCCGAAATCGTGGCCGCGCGAGCACGTGAACTCCAAGTTTCGCATGTCTATCAGGGCGCGGCCGACAAGCTCGATGCATTCGCTGAACTCCTGCGCGACGCGAACCTCACCGCCGAGCAATGCGGCTATATGGGCGACGATTGGCCCGACCTCGGCGTGCTGACGCGCTGCGGGTTCGCCGCGGCCCCGGCCAACGCTCACCCCGAAGTGATCGCACGCGCCCATTGGGTGTCTGAAGCGCGCGGTGGGCAGGGCGCGGCACGCGAAGTGTGCGACGCGATTCTGCGCGCCCAGCAGCGCTATGAAGCGCTGCTCGCCCACGCTTGCGGAGCGGGCCGCGCATGAATGCCTCGCGCGTCACCTCGCTGGTCTCGCTGGTCTCTCTTATCGCGCTGGCCGCACTCGCGGGGGGCACCTACTGGCTGCTCCAAGCGACCCGGCCGTCGGCCGCGCGCGAAGACGCCGGCGCGAAGACACATGTCCCCGATTATTTCGCCGACAACTTTTCCGTCTCGGAACTCGATCAATCCGGCGCCACGCAGTACCGGCTGACGGCAACGAAGATGGTGCATTACGAGGACGACGAGAACAGTGACCTCACGCTGCCCGCGATCCGCGCGTTTCAGCCCGGCAGGCCGATCGTGACGGCCACCGGCAAGCGCGGGACGGTCAACGGCGATGCGTCGATCGTCGATTTGTACGATAACGCGCGCATCGTGCGTGCGGCAGGAGCCGGCGATCCGGAAATGCAGGCTGACTCCTTTCACTTTCGCGTGTTCGTGAACGACGATGTGATCGAGTCGAAAAACCCGGTTAAACTGCGGCGCGGCCTATCCGTCGCGACGGCAGATGCCATGAACTACAACAATGTCACCCGCGTGATGCAGCTTTTCGGCAACGTCCGGGGCTACATCGCGGCTTCGGACACCTCGGGCGGCGGCACATCCGGCGCCGGGCCGAAGTAACCGGGTCCCATCCTTTCGTAGCGTGACTGCATGAACGAATCGTTCTCTCTTAGCGCACGCCGGCCGGCACGGGTCGGCCTTGCGGCGGCGCTTGTGCTGCTGTCGACCTGCTTCGCGTTCGGGCCCGCCGCCCATGCCGAGCAGGCCGACAAGGACAAGCCGATCAATATCGACGCCAGTAACATGACCTACGACGATTTGAAGCAGGTCGATATTTTCACCGGCACGTCCGGTCACCCCGTCGTCGCGACAAAGGGCACGATCCTCATTAGAGCCGATCGCGTGGAAGTGCACCAAGACCCGCAAGGCTATCAGTACGCGACGGGCACGATGGCGCCCGGCAGCAAGGATCTCGCCTATTTTCATCAGAAGCGCGAAGGCGTCGACGAGTACGTCGAAGGCACGGCCGAACGGATCGATTACGATGGCAAGAAGGACTTGACCACGCTCACCACGAACGCCACGGTCCGTCGCTTGCAAGGGCTCACGACCATGATCGATCAGGTACACGGCAGCGTCGTCACGTACGACGGGCAAAACGACTTCTATACGGCGCGCGCAGGCAACGATGTTGCCGGGCCCGGCAATCAGAGCGGCCGCGTGCACGCGATACTTTCGCCACGCAACGGCGCCCCGGCGCCCCTGAACGGTGGACCGGCCAAGCTCACGCCCGCGCCGGCGATTCAAGGAAACGGACCGCAGTGAACACGCTATCCACGACGCCCGCGATGACGAACGCGGCATCCATCAGCGAGCCCATGCGCGCGGACAGCTCGCTCGCCGTGCGCAATTTGAAGAAGCGTTACGGCTCGCGCACTGTCGTCAAGGATGTCTCGCTCGACGTCAAAAGCGGCGAGGTGGTGGGCTTGCTCGGGCCGAATGGCGCGGGCAAGACCACCTCCTTTTACATGATCGTGGGCCTCGTGCCGCTCGACGCCGGCGAAATCGTGCTCGACGGCAAGTCGATTAGCCTGCTGCCCATTCACAAGCGCGCCGGGCTCGGTTTGTCGTATTTGCCTCAGGAAGCGTCGGTGTTTCGCAAGTTGACGGTCGAGGAAAATATCCGCGCCGTGCTCGAACTGCAGCACGACGAAAACGGCAAGCGGCTCTCGAAACCGGCCATCGAAGCGCGCACGGACGCGCTGCTCGAGGAGTTGCAGGTTTCGCATTTGCGGGAAAACCCGGCGCTTTCGTTGTCCGGCGGCGAGCGGCGCCGTGTCGAAATCGCACGCGCGCTAGCGACGAATCCGAGCTTCATTTTGCTCGACGAACCGTTCGCGGGCGTCGATCCGATCGCGGTGCTCGAGATCCAAAAGATCGTCAAGTTCCTCAAGCAGCGCAACATCGGCGTATTGATCACCGACCACAACGTGCGCGAAACGCTGGGCATCTGCGATCACGCGTACATCATCAGCGACGGCTCCGTGCTGGCGGCCGGAGCGCCTCGCGAAATCGTCGAGAACGAGAACGTGCGCCGCGTCTATCTGGGCGAACACTTCCGCATGTAAGGTCCGGATCGCTTGGGCCACCGCAATTTTTACGCGACTGCGTAAGCGGTGCGCGGCGCGCCGTCGTCCGCGCACCGTCAAGACGCCGCGAGGTTCCCGGCGCTTGGCAAAGTCTCTACAATGAAAGACACATTGCCATGAAAGCCAGTCTCCAACTCCGCCTATCGCAGCATCTTGCGCTGACCCCACAGCTGCAGCAGTCGATCCGATTGCTGCAGTTGTCCACGCTTGAACTTCAGCAGGAAGTTGCGATGGCGGTCGCGCAAAATCCGCTGCTCGAATCCGAAGACGAATGGATCGCCAGCCCGCTGCGGGTGGCTGGCGATGGCACCGTGATTGCTCAGGCGCCGACGTCATCCGCGCCTGAGCCGATGAGCGGCACGGCGCCGTCGGAGCGTGCCGAGCGCAGCGACAGCAGCGACGGTGCCGCGCGGGAGGAATTCGGCACAATCGGCAGCAACGATGGCGCGGATACGTCGCAGTGGAATCTCGACGATTACGGGCGCTCGCCGGTCGCATCCGACGATGACGATTTGCCGCCGCTGCAGATTCACGAATCCACCACTACGTTGCGCGATCATCTGATGGCGCAGTTACGCGTCACGCAGGCCAGCCCGCGCGACCGCGCGCTCGTCACCTTTTTGATCGAATCGCTCGACGACGACGGCTACCTCACGGCCTCGCTCGACGAGGTATTGGCCGATTTGCCCGAAGAGCTCGAGTTCGATCTCGATGAACTCGGCGCGGCGCTTGCGCTGCTCCATAGCTTCGATCCGGCCGGTGTCGGCGCGCGCTCGGCGTCGGAATGCCTGAGGCTGCAATTGCTCCGGCTACCCGAATCGGCCACGCGCAAGCTCGCGCACGAGATCGCCGCAAATCATCTCGAATTGCTCGCCGCCCGCGATTTCACGCGCTTGCGCAAGCAACTGAAGACGTGCGACGACGATTTGCGCGACGCGCATGCAATGATCCGCTCGCTCGAACCGTTTCCCGGCGCGGCTTACGGCAAGGCCGAGGCCGATTACGTGGTGCCCGACATCATGGTGAGGAAGACGTCGGCGGGCTGGCAAGCCGAACTCAATCCAGAGGTGGTCCCGCGTTTGCGCATCAACCACCTGTACGCGAATATCTTGCGCAATAACCGTGGCGATCCGGGTAGCGGTTCGCTGCGCCAACAGCTGCAGGAAGCTCGCTGGCTCATCAAGAACATCCAGCAGCGGTTCGAGACGATCCTGCGCGTCGCCCAGGCGATCGTCGAGCGCCAAAAGAACTTTTTCGTGCACGGCGAAATCGCCATGCGCCCCTTGGTTTTGAGGGAAATAGCTGATACGCTGGGCTTGCACGAATCGACGGTATCGCGCGTCACGACCGGCAAATACATGCTCACCCCCTTCGGGACGCTTGAGTTCAAGTATTTTTTCGGCTCGCACGTATCCACCGATACAGGGGGCGCGGCCTCATCGACGGCCATTCGCGCGCTCATCAAGCAACTGATAGGAGCAGAAGACTCGAAAACGCCTCTTTCGGACAGCCGCATAGCCGAACTGCTGGCGGAACAAGGATTCGTGGTCGCACGTCGCACGGTTGCCAAGTACCGCGAAGCACTCAAGATCCCGGCAGTGAACTTGCGTAAGTCTCTTTAGCTCCCCGCGCTTTTGCGGAGAGCGTTTACCGGCCCTGACGCCATCGGCAACACCGGCCGGCCGACTCGACCCGCCGCTCGTCAGTCTCGCGGGGTAATGACACGAGCGGGCCGCTCCCGACCGGCGCATGCCGCACCTTGGTGCCAGGCAGCCATTCGTTTGGAGAGCACTATGAATCTGAAGATCAGTGGACACCATCTCGAAGTAACGCCAGCGTTGCGAGAATACGTGATCACCAAGCTCGATAAGGTGCTAAGACATTTTGACCAGGTGATCGATGGCAATGTGGTCCTCTCGGTCGACAACCATAAGGAAAAGGATAAGCGGCAGAAGGTGGAAATCAGCCTTCACTTAAAGGGCAAGGACATCTTCATCGAAAGCGCGAACGGCGATCTGTACGCGGCGATCGATCTCATGGTCGATCGGCTCGACCGCCAGGTTGTGCGCCACAAAGGGCGCATCCAAGAACACCAGCACGACGCAATCAAACATCAAGATGTGCCGCCGCCGGCTATAGGCGATCAAGCGTAGCGATCGATGCGGCGGCTCGATGCCGCCACCCCGAATGAAAGCCGCCCGTGCCCGGGCGGCTTTGTTATTGGGTGCATACGAATGTTTCCTCGCTCGGCACGGCGCGCCATATGCTTCGGCCCTGCTCTATAATGTGCGCGGAATCGAAGGGGCAGCCGGTCGCGGCAGTGCCCGACCGCGTCGGTCCACCGAGCGGGCCGAAAATCGACAACCAGACAGTTGCCGCGAGGAGCGCCCAGGCGACGCGTTAGCCTGCCAACATGAATCGTTTAGCCAAATTTCTTCCGCTCGAAAACGTCGTTCTCGGCCTTTCGGTTACCAGCAAAAAGCGCGTTTTCGAGCAAGCGGGCTTGATTTTCGAAAACCAAAACGGAATCGGCCGCAGCGCAGTCACCGACAACCTCTTCGCCCGCGAACGGCTCGGCTCCACGGCCCTGGGCGAAGGCGTCGCGATCCCTCACGGGCGCATCAAGGGTTTGAAGCAGCCGCTGGCCGCGTTCGTAAGGCTCGATCAGCCGATCCCGTTCGAAGCGCCGGACGGCCAGCCCGTGGCCCTCTTGATTTTCCTGCTCGTGCCGGAGCAGGCCACACAGCAGCACTTGGAAATTCTCTCGGAAATTGCGCAGTTGCTGTCCGACCGCGAAGCGCGCGAACGTCTGCACACCGAATCGAATCGCGAAGAGTTGCATCGCCTGCTCACCCAATGGCACCCTTGAGCTAGCGCGTCGCGCCCGCCGCTCGCGGTTAGGCGCGCCGCTCATCGGCCTTGGCGGGCAGGTCGGCAACGTCGCCGCCGCGCGTCGCGGTCAACCTGGAGCATGGGATTCATGGACACGTCCAGCATCAACGCCCAAAGCATTTTCGACGACAACGCCTCCATGCTCAAACTGAGCTGGCTGACGGGGCACGAAGGCTGGGAGCGCGGCTTTTCCGCGGAAACGGTCGCCAACGCGACATCGAGCGCCGATCTCGTCGGCCACTTGAACTTGATCCACCCGAACCGGATCCAGGTGCTCGGCGAGGCCGAGGTCAACTACTACCAACGACAAGCGGATGAAGATCGCTCGCGCCACATGGCCGAGTTGATTGCGCTCGAGCCGCCGTTCCTGGTCGTCGCCGGCGGCGTTGCCGCGCCGCCCGAGCTCGTGTTGCGCTGTACGCGCTCGTCCACGCCGCTGTTCACCACGACGATGTCGCCGGCCGCCGTCATCGACAGCCTGCGCCTATACATGTCGCGCATCCTCGCGCCGCGCGCGACGCTGCACGGCGTATTCCTCGATATTCTCGGCATGGGCGTGCTGCTCACGGGCGATTCGGGCCTCGGCAAGAGCGAACTCGGTCTCGAATTGATCAGCCGCGGGCACGGCCTCGTGGCCGACGATGCCGTCGACTTCGTGCGGCTCGGGCCCGATTTCGTGGAGGGCCGCTGCCCTCCGCTGCTGCAGAATCTGCTGGAAGTGCGCGGGTTGGGGCTGCTCGACATCAAGACGATCTTCGGTGAAACCGCCGTGCGCCGCAAAATGAAGCTCAAGCTCATCGTGCAACTCGTGCGGCGGCCCGACGGAGAATTCCAGCGCCTGCCGCTCGAAAGCCAGACTGTGGATGTGCTTGGGCTGCCGATCAGCAAAGTGACGATCCAAGTGGCGGCGGGCCGCAACCTCGCCGTGCTCGTCGAAGCCGCCGTGCGCAACACCATTTTGCAGTTGCGCGGCATCGACACCTTGCGCGATTTCATGGATCGGCAACGGATTGCGATGCAAGATCCCGATAGTCAGCTGCCCGGCAAGCTCATGTAAAGAGCGCCTATTCGCCGGCGCGACCGAGCCCGGATGCAAGTGCTATGATGAAACGAACTGGTCCTTCCCCATGCGCATCGTTCTAATCACCGGCATTTCCGGCTCCGGCAAATCCGTGGCGCTCAACGCGCTGGCCGACGCAGGCTATTACTGCGTCGACAATCTGCCGCCGCGCTTTTTGCCCGCGCTCGCGCAGTATTTGGCGAACGACGGCCAGCACGAACGGCTGGCGGTGGCCATCGACGCGCGCTCGAGCGCCTCGCTCGACGATATGCCCGGCATCATTCGCGATCTGGCGAGCGACCACGATGTGCGCGTGCTGTTTCTCAATGCGAGCACGCAGTCGTTGATTCAGCGTTTTTCGGAAACGCGCCGGCGCCACCCGCTCTCGGGCTCGCCCTCGCACGACGCCGACGTCGGCCTGCTCGCCTCGCTCGAGGAAGCGATCGAGCGCGAGCGCGAACTCGTCGCCCCGCTTGCGGAGTTCGGACACCAGATCGATACGAGCAATCTGCGCGCGAACGTATTGCGCGCCTGGGTCACGCGCTTCATCGAAGAGCAGCGCGAAGGCCTGATGTTGATGTTCGAATCGTTCGGGTTCAAGCGCGGCCTGCCGCTCGATGCCGATTTCGTCTTCGACGTGCGCGCCCTGCCCAACCCGTACTACGATCATCGTCTGCGCCCCCTCACGGGCCGCGATCAGTTGGTGATCGATTATCTCGACGCGTTGCCGCTCGTTCATGAGATGATCGACGACATCCACGCCTTCGTCATGAAGTGGCTGCCGCGTTTTCGCGAAGACAACCGCAGCTATTTGACCGTCGCAATCGGCTGCACGGGCGGGCAGCATCGCTCCGTGTTCATCGCCGAAACGCTTGCCGCGCGCCTTTCGCGCCAGGCGACCGTCATCGTTCGGCATCGCGACGCGCCGGTCTCCATCGACGAATCGTCGAGATTAGTGGCCTCACTAACCGCCTAACCCGCCGCGGCCTACGCGGCAATTCCAAGCGTGCGCCATGTCCTCTACTCCTGCCGTCTACGCTGATCTGCCGCTCTTCCCACTGCACACCGTGCTGTTCCCGGATGGGCTGTTGCCGTTGAAGATTTTCGAGGCACGTTACCTCGATATGGTGCGCGCCTGCTTGCGCGAGCATTCGCCGTTCGGCGTCTGCTTACTCAAAAGCGGCGGTGAAGTCGCGCAGGAAAACGTGCCCTGCGTGCCGGAAACGGTCGGCACGCTGGCGCAAATCGATCAGTGCGACGTCGACGATTACGGCATGCTGCACGTGCGCGCGCGCGGGACGCAGCGCTTTCGCCTGCTATCGCATCGCAAGGAGCCGAGCGGGTTGCTCGTCGGCATGGCCGAGCCGCTGCCCGAGGACGTCCCGCTCGAAGGCGTCGACGTGCTCGCGAAGTTCGGTGCCTGCGCCGAAGTGCTCGAACGCATCATCGGGACGCTGCGCGAGCGCGATACCGAAGGCCTGCCGTTCGCCGAGCCGTTTCGCCTCGACGATCCGAGCTGGGTATCCAATCGCTTGTCGGAAGTGCTGCAAATCCCGCTGCGCGCGCGCCAGAAGCTCATGGAACTCGCCGATGTCAACGAGCGCATCGACGCCGTCCATCACTACATGCAGCAACATCAACTGCTATAGCGGCGGGGCGGGTGGCTTGCAGCGCTGCCCTGCGGACATCGGTGCGTCAAACCGTCAAACCGTCAAACCAGCGAGCCGCTGAGCGCATCGAGCAGCTTGCGCACGGGAGCGGGGATGCCAAAATCGTCGATTCGAGCGAGCGGCACCCATGCGGTGTCATCGTCATGCGCCTCGATGCGCCCTGTTCGCGGCGCATCGCCAAGATCGGCGCAGCGCGGCTCGATGTCGAGCTTGAAATGCGTGAACGTGTGCGTGATCGGCGCCAGGCGCTGCAGCCCCTGGGCCGCTCCCAACGCCTGGGCGCGTTCGGCCAGCGCGGCTTCATCGACCGCCTCCGGCAAACTCCATAACCCACCCCAAATGCCCGACGGCGGCCGCCGCTCGAGCAGCACGCACGCGCCGTCGCGCAGCACGAGCATCCACGTGCGCCGCGTCGGCACCGCCTTCTTCGGCCGAGCCGCCGGTAGCTCGCGCTGGCGCCCCGTCGTGCGGGCGACGCAGTCCGACGCGAACGGACAGCGCGCGCAGTCGGGCTTGCCGCGCACGCATAGCGTCGCGCCGAGATCCATCAGCCCCTGGGTGTAGGCGCTGACATCGTCGCTTGACGCCTGCGCGCCCGGCATCAAGCTTTCAGCTAGCGACCACATCGCGTTTTCGACACGCTTTTCGCCGGGGAAGCCTTCAACGCCGAACACGCGCGCGAGCACGCGCTTAACGTTGCCGTCGAGAATCGTCGCGCGAGCGCCGAACGCGAACGATGCGATCGCCGCGGCCGTCGAACGGCCGATGCCGGGCAATTGCGCCAACGCCTCGGGCGCGGCCGGGAATACGCCGCCGTGTCGCTCCATGACCGTTCGGGCGCACTGGTGCAAGTTGCGCGCGCGCGAGTAATAGCCGAGTCCGGCCCATAACGCCATGACGTCGTCGCTTGGCGCCGCGGCCAACGCCGCGACGTCGGGAAAGCGCGCAAGAAATTTTCCGTAATAGGGGATGACGGTTGAAACCTGCGTTTGCTGAAGCATGATTTCGGACAGCCAGATCCGATACGGATCGCGCGTGTTCTGCCATGGCAGATCGTGGCGCCCGTGCAGGCGCTGCCATTCGATCAGTTGCGTGGCGAAAGCCGCTTGCAGCGGCGCGGCGGGTTGCCCCGCGAAAATCGGAGAAGCGGACATGAACGGGGTGAACTCAGCGCTGGCAGTGCGCGCAGTAATAGGTGGAGCGTTGTCCTTGGACGATTTGGCGAATCGGCCTGCCGCAGACGCGGCATGGATCGCCGGCGCGATCATAGACGAAGCAATCGAGTTGGAAATAGCCGCTGGCCCCATCGCTGCCGACGAAGTCTCGCAGCGTGCTGCCGCCGCGCTCGATAGCGGCGGCCAGCGTCACGCGCACGGCATCGGCCAGACGCTCGCAGCGCGCGAGCGAAACGCGGCCCGCCGGCGTGGTCGGCCGGATCCCGGCGCGAAACAGGCTTTCCGATGCATAGATGTTACCGACTCCAACGACGATCTCGCCGGCGAGCAGCACCTGCTTGATCGAAGCCGTGCGCCCGCGCGTGCGACGAAAAATCAGCTCGCCGCTAAACTCGTCGCTGAACGGCTCGACACCGAGGCTCGCGAGCAACGGGTGCGAATTCACGTCGCCGTCGGCGCGCGCATGCCAGAGCACGGCGCCGAACCGGCGCGGATCGCGATAGCGCAGCACGAACTCGTCGAAGATCCAATCGATGTGATCGTGTTTCGCGGGCTCGCTCGCCTGCTCGTGCGGCAGCACCCGTAGCGTGCCGGTCATTCCGAGATGGACGATGAACCAACCCGCGTCGATTTCGAACAGCAGATACTTGCCGCGCCGCTCGACCTTGCGCACGGCTTGGCGTGCAAGCGTGCGTGCGAGATCGGCCGGCACGGGCCAACGCAGTGCGAGCGTACGGACGTCGACGCGCTCGACTCGGCGGCCTGTCACATACGGCTCGATACCGCGCCGGGTCACTTCAACTTCTGGCAGCTCGGGCATGGGGAAGTGGAGGAAATGGGTGTGTAACTTGCATGGTCCAATTCTGCGCGTATTGTAGCGAGCGCGTTACAATCGATCGAAACCTCGAACGGATCTCCATGATTTTGTCCCTCAAGCAGCTTTTCTCGCGCCCGGTCGGCGCCCGCCCCGCTTGGCGCACGGCGCCGGTGGGCCGCATCGTCGGCGCGGTGCTCTGCGCTTGGACGTTGGGCGCGTTGCCGGCGCATGCTCAGGACCCGTCGCCCTCGGACGACGGCGGCGCGAGCGCCGCGGACTTGTTTGGGCCCTCGCTGCCGGAGGAGAAGAAGGACCTGCCCGACGTCCCGCTGACGAGTCAAATCGTGTTCCAGGTGCTGGCTGCGGAAATCGCGTTGCAGCGCGACCAACCCGCGCCGGCCTATCAAACCTATCTTGCGCTCGCGCGCGACACGCACGATCCGCGCATGGCTCAACGGGCCGCGGAAGTCGCACTCGCGGCGCAAAGCCCGTCGGACGCGCTGGCGGCCGCGCAACTTTGGCGCGAATACTCACCTCATTCGGACCGAGCGGTGCAACTCGACGCCTCGCTGCTCGTCTTGTCGGGCAAACCCGACCAAGCCGAGCCGATGCTCGCGAGCGAACTGGCGAGAGTGTCGCCCGAAAATCGCGGCGGCGCCCTGCTCGCGCTGCAGACACTGCTCTCGCGCGGCCCGAATCGCGTAGGCGGCCTGCAAGTGCTGCAGGACTTGTTGAAGAACGACATGGACCGCCCGGAAGCGCAGCTTGCGATGGGCCGGCAGCAATTGCTGGCCGACGACCGCCCGGGTGCGCGCGCATCGTTCGAGCATGCGCTCAAGCTCAAGCCCGACTTCCTGCCGGCGGCGCTTGCGCTCGGCCAGATGGGCCCCGATGAGCGCAAGGAAGCCATCGCGTCGTTCGAGTCGTACGTCAAGCAAAATCCGAAGGAACGCGAGGCTCGGCTCGCGCTGGCGCAGCTGTATTTGTCGGGCGATCGCATCGACGACGCGCAAAAGCAGTTCGAGGCATTGCGCGCGATGGATGCGAAAGATCCGATGCCGCTCTTGGCGCTCGGTCTCATCAAGGTCCAGCAAAAGCAATACGACGCGGCCCAGAAGTATTTGACGCAATACGCCGATTTGACCCAGAAGACGCCGGGTGCGGACCCGGGCCAGGCCTATCTTTACCTCGCGCAGCTCGCGTTGGAGCAAAAGCATGAGGACGAGGCGGCGAAATGGCTCGACAAGGTCCCGCCCTCGAGCCAGCAGTACGTCACGGCGCGGGTGACGCATGCGCAGTTGACGGCCAAGAACGGTAAGGTCGACGACGCGCGCAAGATGCTCGCCGATATTCAAACGGACGACCCGCGCGAGCAGGCGGCCGTCGATCGCACGGACGCCGCCATTTTGTTCGACGCGAAGCGCTACCGCGAAGCGGAGTCGCGCTTGCAGGAGGCGAGCGCGGCCTTCCCGGGCGACGCGGAAATTCAATACGACTACGCGATGGCGGCCGAGAAGAACGGCCACTACGACGTGATGGAAACGGTGCTGCGCAAGGTCATGAAAGAGCAGCCCGACAATCCTCAGGCCTATAACGCGCTCGGCTACTCGCTTGCCGATCGCAATCAGCGCCTGGACGAAGCCGACAAGTTGATCGAGAAGGCGTCGGCGCTCGCGCCGGGCGATGCGTTCATCATGGACAGCCTCGGTTGGGTCAAGTACCGCAAGGGCGACACGACCGATGCCGCGAAGCTGCTCAAGCGCGCCTACGACATCCAGCCGAACGCCGAAATTGGCGCACACCTGGGCGAAGTGCTGTGGAAGAGCGGCGACCAGAAGGAAGCGCTCGAAACCTGGCGCCGCGCGCGCAAGCTCGAGCCTGACAACAGCACGCTCGTCAAAACGCTCGAACGCTTTCAAGTGAACGTCAACGATCTCTGATGCAGGTCTCGTCTCTTCCCAACCTCAAAATCGTCCGGCCCGCGCGCCGCGCCGCGCTGTCCTTCACGGCCGCGTTCGCTCTCGCGCTCGCGGGCTGCGCCGTGACGCCGACGCATGGCCCATCGACATCGAACGCCACGCCCGAGCTGTCGACGCAGACCATGCACGCCTATCACGGCCGTTTCTCGGTTCGCTACGTCGATCAAAACGGGCAGCCGCGCAACGCCTACGGCAACTTCGATTGGCAGCAGCAAGGCGACACCGTCACGTTGCAGCTTCTGAATCCGTTCGGGCAGACGCTTGCGATCGTCACATCGTCGCCTGCGTCGGCCACGCTCGAAGTGCCGAACCGGCAACCGGTGACGGCCGAGAACGTGAGCGAGCTCATGCAGCGCACGCTCGGATTCTCGTTGCCGATCGAGGGGCTGCGGTATTGGCTCGAGTCTTCGCCCGCGCCCACTTCGCGTGCGAAGACGATCGTCGATCCCGAGCAGAGCTCGCGGATGAAAGAGATCGACCAGGAAGGCTGGACGATTCAATATCTCGCTTATGCCGATGCGCCCGCGGCTGGCGTCAAGCGCGTCGATCTGACGCGCCATGACCCTCCGCTCGATATCAAGCTCGTGCTGGACCGCTGAGCCGCCCCAAACCTTCGCGCACGTCCCACGCACGTCCTACGCAAGTCTCGTTCTAGCCGCACACCGCTTCTCACATGATCGAAACGTCCGACTCGCTGCGCGACTGCGCAGCTCCCGCCAAGCTCAATTTGTTCTTGCACGTCACGGGCCGCCGGCCGGATGGCTATCACGCGCTGCAGACGGTGTTCCAGTTGATCGATTGGGGCGACGTCCTGCATTTCACGCTGCGTGAAGACGGGCTCGTGCGCCGCGCGACCGATGTGCCGGGCGTACCGCAAGCGTCCGATCTCGTCGTGCGCGCCGCCATGCTGCTCAAGGCCCATACGGGAACGGCATTCGGCGTGGACATCGAGATCGACAAGCGGCTCCCGATGGGTGCCGGGCTCGGTGGCGGAAGCTCCGACGCCGCCACGACGATGCTCGCGCTCAATCGGCTCTGGAAGCTCAACCTGGCCCGCGACGTGCTGCAAGGATTGGCCCTTCAACTGGGTGCCGACGTGCCGTTTTTCGTTTTTGGAAAAAATGCGTTCGCACAGGGTGTCGGAGAAGCGCTCGAGGCAGTACAATTGCCGCCGCGCCATTTCCTGGTGGTTACCCCAGGGGTGCATGTTCCGACGGCAGCGATTTTTTCAGATAAGTCGTTGACAAGAGATTCGGAAGCGGTCACAATTACGGACTTTCTTGCACAGCAAAGCTGCAGCGCAAGATGGCCTGAAAGCTACGGCCGGAATGACATGCAGCCAGTTGTCGTGGGAAAATACGCGGAAGTCGCGCAGGTGCTTGAATGGTTTAAACCCATTGCACCGGCACGGATGACCGGTTCGGGCTCAAGTGTGTTTGCCGCGTTCCGGAGCATCGCCGAAGCGAAAGCGGCGCAAGTAAAGCTGCCTGCAGGTTGGGTCGGCGCCGTGGCAACGAGTTTGGATACCCATCCACTCTTCGATTTCGCGTCATAGGTTTTGCATCGTTGGGACTGTCCCGCAGGCCCGACGAAGCTCAGAGTCAGTGTAGGGGAGTCGCCAAGTTGGTCAAGGCACCGGATTTTGATTCCGGCATGCGAGGGTTCGAGTCCTTCCTCCCCTGCCAAATATTCCCGCAGTTCCCGCCTCTCCAGCAGCAGGTGCATGATGAGCAGCCATGACGGCCTGATGGTTTTTACTGGCAACGCAAATCCTGCGCTTGCCCAGGAAGTCGTCAATATCCTCGGTATTCCTCTCGGCAAGGCCATGGTCAGCCGTTTCTCCGACGGCGAGATCCAAGTCGAGATTCAGGAAAACGTGCGCGGTAAGGACGTCTTCGTCCTTCAATCGACCTGCGCGCCGGCGAACGACAACCTGATGGAGCTGATGATCATGGTCGATGCGCTCAAGCGCGCGTCGGCTGGTCGGATCACCGCCGCCATCCCCTATTTCGGCTATGCCCGTCAAGATCGTCGCCCGCGTTCGGCGCGCGTCGCGATCTCGGCGAAGGTCGTCGCCAATATGTTGGAAATCGCCGGCGTCGAGCGGATCATCACGATGGATCTGCACGCCGACCAGATTCAAGGCTTCTTCGACATCCCGGTCGACAACATCTACGCAACGCCCGTGCTGCTCGGCGATCTGCGCAAGCAGAACTACGAGAACCTGCTCGTCGTTTCGCCGGACGTCGGCGGCGTGGTGCGGGCCCGGGCCTTGGCGAAGCAGCTCAATTGCGATCTCGCCATCATCGACAAGCGTCGCCCCAAGGCGAACGTCGCCGAAGTGATGA
>CAYRLJ010000037.1:0-37405 GCA_964425025.1 uncultured Burkholderia sp.
AGGGCGTGGTTCACGTTCACGCGTCGTTCAACAACACCATCATCACGATCACCGACCGTCAAGGCAACGCGCTTGCTTGGGCAACGTCGGGTGGTCAGGGCTTCAAGGGCTCGCGCAAGTCCACGCCGTTCGCGGCGCAGGTTGCAGCGGAGTCGGCTGGCCGCGTGGCGATGGAATACGGCGTCAAGAACCTCGAAGTGCGGATCAAGGGCCCCGGCCCCGGTCGCGAATCGGCGGTGCGCGCTCTGCATGGTCTTGGCATCAAGATCACGGCGATCTCCGACGTCACGCCCGTTCCGCATAACGGTTGCCGTCCGCCGAAGCGTCGTCGCATCTAAGACGCGCTTCTGTAAGACGCCTGTTGGCGCGAGCCCGCGCCAACAGGCTATTTGCGCATGAAACCGTGCGCAAATTGTGCATTGATCGTTTTTGTTTAACTAAGCCCACCGTTCGTCCCCGCGAGGACGGACTAGCGCAGACGAAAGTTTGCGTGATTAAACGTAGAAGGAAAGCAAAGTGGCACGCTATACCGGCCCTAAAGCCAAGTTGTCCCGCCGTGAAGGCACCGACCTGTTCCTCAAGAGCGCGCGTCGCTCGCTCGCCGACAAGTGCAAGCTCGATAGCAAGCCGGGCCAGCACGGCCGTACCTCGGGCGCTCGCACGTCCGATTACGGCACGCAGCTTCGTGAAAAGCAGAAAGTGAAGCGCATCTACGGCGTGCTCGAGCGTCAATTCCGTCGCTACTTCGCTGAGGCCGACCGCCGCAAGGGCAACACGGGTGAAAACCTGTTGCAATTGCTGGAGTCGCGTCTCGACAACGTCGTCTATCGCATGGGCTTCGGCTCGACCCGCGCTGAAGCGCGCCAACTCGTGAGCCACAAGGGCATCATGGTGAACGGCGTGGTCTCGAACATCCCGTCACTGCAAGTGAAGGCGGGCGACGTCGTGGCCGTGCGCGAGCAAGCCAAGAAGCAGGCGCGCATTCTCGAAGCGCTGTCGCTGGCTGAGCAAAGCGGCGTGGCGAGCTGGGTGGCGGTCGATGCGAAGAAGTTCGAAGGCACGTTCAAGCAAATGCCGGAACGTAGTGATATCGCCGGCGACATCAACGAAAGCCTGATCGTCGAATTGTATTCGCGCTAATCGGATTTACGGCCGGGGTACCTCGATTGCGTCGCGCAAGGGGGCACCTCGGCTGTTTATTTTTAGGGTGTTACCGGTCAGCCTTATCGGTGTAACGAGCCGAGGGTATTGAAAAGGAAAACCTATGCAAACCAGTTTGTTGAAGCCCAAGATCATCGCTGTTGAATCGCTGGGCGAGAGCCACGCGAAAGTGGTCATGGAACCGTTTGAACGCGGTTACGGCCACACTTTGGGCAACGCGCTTCGGCGCGTGCTGCTGTCGTCGATGTTGGGCTACGCGCCCACCGAAGTGACGATCGCAGGTGTGGTGCATGAGTATTCGACGATCGACGGCGTGCAAGAAGACGTCGTCAACCTGCTCCTGAACATGAAGGGCATCGTCTTCAAGCTGCACAACCGTGATGAAGTTACCGTCACGTTGCGCAAGGAAGGCGAAGGCGTTGTGACGGCTCGCGATATCGAGCTGCCGCATGACTGCGAGGTGATCAACCCCGATCACGTGGTGGCCCATCTGTCGAAGGGTGGCAAGCTCGACGTGCAGATCAAGGTCGAGAAGGGCCGTGGCTATGTGCCCGGCAACGTCCGTCGCTATGGCGAAGAAACGGCCAAGATCATCGGCCGCATCGTGCTCGACGCATCGTTCTCGCCGGTTCGCCGCGTGAGCTACGCCGTGGAAAGCGCGCGCGTCGAGCAGCGTACGGATCTCGATAAGCTCGTGATGAACATCGAAACCAACGGCGTGATCTCGCCCGAGGAAGCGATTCGTCAATCGGCGCGCATCCTCGTCGACCAGCTCGCCGTGTTCGCGGCGCTGGAAGGCACGGAAGCGGCAGCCGAAGCCCCGTCGCGTGCGCCGCAGATCGATCCGATCTTGCTGCGCCCGGTGGACGATCTCGAGTTGACGGTGCGTTCGGCCAATTGCCTGAAGGCCGAAAACATCTACTACATCGGCGATCTGATCCAGCGTACGGAAAACGAGCTGCTCAAGACGCCGAACCTCGGTCGCAAGTCGCTGAACGAGATCAAGGAAGTGCTCGCTTCGCGCGGCTTGACGCTCGGCATGAAGCTCGAGAACTGGCCGCCGGCTGGTCTCGACAAGTAAGGCTGTCGGGGCAGCTGCCGCCCCGGCGTCTGGCGAAGACGCGGATTTTCCTTTAGAATCCGCGTCTTGTCTTTTTATTACCGGCCCGTGTCCTCACCGCTAGCTGTCTTAGACGGGGACGATAGAAGAGCTGGACCAAAACTTCGAATCAAGGAACTGAAATGCGTCACCGTCATGGTCTGCGGAAACTGAACCGCACGAGCAGCCACCGTCTGGCTATGCTCCGTAACATGTCCAACTCGCTGATCGAGCACGAAGTCATCAAGACGACGCTGCCGAAGGCGAAGGAACTCCGTAAAGTTGTCGAGCCGCTGATCACGCTCGGCAAGAAGCCGTCGCTCGCGAACCGCCGTTTGGCGTTCAACCGCCTGCGCGATCGCGACTCCGTCGCCAAGCTGTTCGACGTTCTCGGTCCGCGTTTCGAGAACCGTCCGGGCGGCTACCTGCGTATCCTGAAGTTCGGTTTCCGTGTCGGCGATAACGCGCCGATGGCGCTCATCGAGTTGCTCGATCGCCCGGAAGTCGAAGCGGAAGAAGTGCAAGAAGCTGAATAAGCTTCCCGGCAAGCCCAACGGCTTGCCGCTGAGCAGTTTAGCGAAAGGGGTCAAGCGTGAGCTTGGCCCTTTTTGTTTATGAGTCGGCGCGATCCCGACGCCTCCAGTGCCGGGCCAAGACGACGGAATCGCGCCCGGTGATACGATAGCGGCGTATCGGATTACCTTGAGGTAAAGACATCGTGCCACTGCCTGTCGTGCTCATGCTGACGACGTTGCCTGATTCGGACTCGGCGCAAAAGCTTGCGCAAGGTGCGCTCGATGCGCGCCTCGCAGCGTGCGTGACGGAGCTCGGCCAGGTGCGTTCCCGGTATCGCTGGAAGGGCGCGGTGGAAACGTCGGACGAAATCCAGTTGTTGTTCAAGACCAGCGTCGCGCGATCGCTCGAACTGGAGCGATTCATTCTTGCGGCCCACCCCTACGAAACGCCCGAACTACTCTCGTGGCAGGCCACGGCGTCCAATGCATATGGGCAATGGGTAGAGACCGAAACACATCGACCAACCCATGTTTAAGCCGTTTTCTAATGTCGTGCGCACACTGGTGCGCGTCATGCTGCTCGTCTTGGCGTTCGCTGCGCTCGGCACGGGGCTCGCGGGCGCTGCGCGTGCCGATGACTTTCTCGATCCCTCCGCGGCATTCCGTTTCAGCGCCGACGAACAGCCGCACGAAGTCGACGTTCATTTCAAGATCGCCGACGGCTACTACCTTTATCGGGAGCGCTTCCAGTTCGCCGTCAAGGGCGGGATGGCTACGCTCGGTGCAGCTCAACTGCCCGCGGGGCACGTCAAGTTCGATGAGACTTTCCAGAAGAACGTCGAGACCTATCGCGGCGAATTGACGATACGCGTGCCGGTCCAGTCTGCGGCGGGGCCGTTCGATCTCGCCGTGACGTCGCAGGGGTGCGCGGACGCCGGCATCTGTTATCCACCTGCCGAGCACGTTTATCACGTTAGCCGCGCGGCGCTAGGCGGCGGCACCGGAGGAAACGCGCAAACGGCTGCCGCAGCCGGGACCGAGCACGTGTCGTGGTACGAGCGCGCGACGAATGCCGATTACGCTCAGTCACTGTTGCAGGGCGGCAGTTTCGCGGCCACGATCGGTCTGTATTTTCTGGCGGGCCTCGTTCTCAGTTTGTTGCCGTGCTCCTATCCGATGATTCCGATTGTCTCGGCCATCATCATCGGCCAGGGGGCCAAGGTCACCCGGGCGCGCGGGTTCGCTTTGTCTCTTGCCTATGTGGTCGGGATGGCGCTCGTTTATACGGCGCTCGGCATCGCGGCCGCGCTCGTGGGGCAATCGCTCGGCGCGTGGCTGCAGAACCCTTGGGTGCTCGGAGCGTTCGCGGTCCTGCTGACGGCGTTCGCCCTCACGCTGATCGCCGGCGTTGACGTGGTGCTGCCGCAGCGCTGGCAAGACGGCGTATCGCAGGCGTCGAGCCGCCGCTCGGGCGGCACGTTTGTGGCGGTCGCGGTGATGGGCGCATTGTCGGCGCTCGTCGTCGGCGCATGCATGACAGCACCGCTTTTCGCGGTACTCGCCTTCATCGCACATACCGGCAACGCCGTGCTTGGCGGTGCCGCGCTGTTTTCGATGGGCCTCGGCCTTGGCGTTCCGCTGCTCATCATCGGCCTGGGTGCCGGTACGTTGCTGCCGCGCGCCGGCGGATGGATGGACGGCGTAAAAGTCTTCTTCGGCGTCGTGCTGCTCGGGGCTGCGCTCTGGATCGTGTGGCCCGTGTTGCCGTCGACGGCGCAGATGCTGCTTGCCGCGCTTTGGCTACTGATCGCAGCCGCCGCGCTCGGATTGTTCACGCCGAGCCTGGGCGGCCCGTCCGTTTGGCGCCGGCTGGGTCGCGGCGTCGGCGCGGCGCTCGCCATTTGGGCTGCCGCGCTGCTTGTCGGACTAGCCGCGGGCTCGGGCGATCCGGTGCGACCGCTCGCGGTGCTCGCTGCGCGCGCGCCGAGCGAGCCGGCGTCGGTGAACGGTGCTTCGCCGGCGGAACCGGCGTTCGCCGCCGTGCGTTCGCCGACGAATCTCGACGCGCTGCTCAGAACCCATGCGCGGCCCGCCATGCTCGATTTTTATGCCGACTGGTGCGTGAGTTGCAAAGAGATGGAGCGCTTTACGTTCAGCGACAAGCGCGTGCAATCGCGCCTCGCACAACTGCAGTTGCTGCGGGCCGATGTCACGGCGAACAACGTAGACGATCAAGCCCTCCTAAAGCGGTTCGATTTGTTCGGCCCGCCGGGCATCATCTTTTTCGATCGGTCTGGGAAAGAGGTGCTGCGCGTCGTCGGCTACGAGTCGGCCGACAAGTTCCTGCGCAGCCTGGATCGAGTCGCCCCCGAACTGCAGTCGTGAAGCGATCCCGCCGCCCGTAGCTGCCGCCTGGCACCGCCGAGTGCCAAAGGGATCGCCACGGGCGACGCCGCGACGCTTACTTTTGCGTTCGCAGCAGGCGCGCCGCATCGAGCGCGAAGTACGTGAGCACGCCATCGGCACCCGCACGTTTGAACGCGAGCAGCGATTCCATCATTACCTTGTCGTGATCGAGCCAGCCGTTTTGCGCGGCGGCCTTCAGCATCGCGTATTCGCCGCTCACTTGATAGACGTACGTCGGAAAACGGAACTCGTCTTTCACGCGGCGCACGATGTCGAGATACGGCATGCCCGGCTTGACCATCACCATGTCGGCACCTTCGTCGATGTCGAGTCGCACTTCGCGCAGCGCTTCGTCGGAATTGGCCGGGTCCATCTGGTAGGTCATTTTGTTGCTTCTGCCGAGATTCGTGGCCGAGCCGACGGCGTCACGGAACGGGCCGTAGAACGCCGAGGCGTACTTGGCGGCATAGGCCATGATGCGCGTGTGGATGTGACCGTCGCTTTCGAGCATTTCGCGCAAAGCGCCGATGCGGCCGTCCATCATGTCCGACGGCGCAACGATGTCGACGCCCGCCTCGGCTTGCGTCCGTGCTTGATCGACGAGGATTTCGACCGTTTCGTCGTTGCACACATAGCCGGCCTCGTCGAGCACGCCGTCTTGGCCATGGCTCGTATAGGGATCGAGCGCGACGTCGGTCAGCACACCCAGCTCGGGGAAGCGCTGCTTTAGTTCGCGCACGGCCCGCGGAATCAATCCTTCGGGGTTCGCGGCTTCGCGGCCGTCGGGTGTTTTTAGCGCGGGCTCGATGGCAGGGAACAGCGAGAGGACCGGCACGCCGAGTTCGACACATTGCTCGGCCACGTTCATCAGCAGATCGACCGAGACGCGCTCCACACCCGGCATCGATGGGACGGCATGCCGCACGTTGGTGCCTTCGACGATGAAGACAGGATAGATGAGGTCGTTCGTCGTCAGCGTGTTTTCACGCATGAGACGGCGTGAAAAATCGTCGCGCCGCATGCGGCGAGGGCGGTGATGCGGATAGAAGCTCATAGGAAAATTCGCTATCGAATCAGGGAACTGCCGGAACGTCCGGCAAAAAGATTTGCAAACGATGGTATATGATAGCGATCGAGCGAAGCGCGTGCCTTCTAGATGAGCGCACGGTGCCGATCTCCCCGCTTCTCCTCCCTGAGCGGGTGCCTGTCGTTTTTTCGATAAGGCTGTTCAACCCGCCGACGTTCGGCGGGTTTTTTTATGGCATTTTTGCGTAGAGGGTGTCGATCTGCGCCGCGACGATGCGCCGCAGCGGGGCGCGCGGTTGCGTGCGCAATCGCCTTGGATGGCAGCGAGCACTCGCGCTTGATTTGGCTGCGTAAGCCGCGTTACGGCGCCGTGCCGGCGTCTGCCCCTGCGCCTGCACCGGCAGAATCCGCGGTGAGCCAGCCTTCGAGGCGCGCATGCGCTTCGTCGAGCCCCACTCGCTTGAGCGCCGAAAAGAGCTGCGCCGACAGTTCCCCCTTATAGCCGGCCGTTCGATATTCGGCGAGGCCCTTTTCCGTCGCGCGCAACGCGTTGATACTTTCTTGCCGCGTCAGTTTGTCGCACTTCGTCAGCAGCGTATGGATAGGCTTGCCCGTCGGCGCAAACCACTCGATCATGCGTCTGTCGAGCTCGGTCAACGGGCGGCGCGAATCCATCATGAGGACCATTCCGCGCAGCTGGGCGCGGCTTTGCAGATAGCTGGCGAGCAATGCCTCCCAGTGCGCCTTGGCCGCGCCGGGCACTTCGGCGTAGCCGTAGCCGGGCAGATCGACGAGGTAGCCGGTCGGTTCGTCGGCGGGCCCGACGCCGAAGTAGTTGATATGTTGCGTGCGGCCGGGCGTTTTACTGGCGAAAGCGAGCCGCTTTTGATTGCACAGGATGTTGATGGCCGTCGATTTGCCCGCATTCGAGCGGCCCGCGAAGGCGATCTCGGGCTGGACCGTGGCAGGCAGGTCGCGCAGGTGGTTGACGGTCGTGTAGAAGCGGGCTTGATGCAACAGAAAGGCCATGGCGGGACAGGAAGAAGGCGCGCGAAGGCGCTCGAAGGAGGGCGCGGACGAGGCGGCGGGCTTGCCCGACTGGCGTCTTGGCGATTAGCGAGTTATTGTACAATACGAAGGTTTACTGAAGACCGGTCGGGGTGTTTGTCAAGCGCTTCGCAACTTATGGCCGCATGACTGTTGGCGGTAATCGGTCGATGTTCGTTTTTGCATTAACCTCTTGGGAAATCACTGGGCCGTTTGGTCCGGGCGCTTCGTGATTTCGCTGCTTGCGAGGGCAACGCCCCGCATCGGGCCACGAGGACACTCTATTCTCACAAGACGAAACCGGGTGTGCGAATGAATCGACTGTGCAAGTTTTTGAAGGTGCTTGAGGTCGTTGCAGCAGCAGGTTTGTTGAGTTGGGCGGCACAAACGAGAGCCGCGGAAACACCTAAGCCGGACTTGAATCGAGGGCAAGCAATCGCGACGAAAGTCTGCGCTTCTTGTCACGGAGCGGACGGCAACAGCGCGACCGGATCGTTTCCGAAATTGGCGGGGCAGCATCAGGAGTATCTCGTCAAGCAGTTGAAAGATTTCAAAGTGCAGACGGGCGCGAAGAGCGCGGCACGCGCGAATCCGATCATGGCGGGCATGGCCGGGGCGCTCTCCGATCAGGACATGGTCAACGTGGCCGCGTACTTCGCCAGCCAAGCGCCGAAGGCCGATTTCGCCCGCGATCCGGCCACGGTGCCACAAGGGCAGAAGATTTACCGTGCCGGCATCGCCGAGAAGAATGTGCCGGCCTGCGCCGGCTGCCACGGGCCGACGGGAACGGGTATCCCGGTGCAGTATCCGCGCTTGTCGTGGCAATGGGCCGATTACACGGCGGCTCAGCTCCACGCGTTCCAGCAGGGCGCGGGGGCGCGCAATAACAGCGATGTGATGCATGCCGTTGCGTCGCGGCTCTCGGACGGCGAGATCAAGGCAGTTGCCGACTACATTGCCGGCCTGCACTAAGCGTCAGCGTCGCCGGGAACGAACGATCGGCCGGCTTCGAGCCGGCGAAAACAAGAAAAGGGTGGGAGCGCCACCGCCTTCGGCGGGTGGCCCTCACCCTTTTTGCTGTAGTTGAAGTGGAGTTTGAATGAGCGTCACCACATCGGGTTACGAGTTGAAGTCGGACCGCCGGGTCCTCAAGCACACGATCGAACTGCTCAGCTCGATGCGCTTCGCGATCGCATTGCTTGTCGTGCTCTCGATCGCCAGCATCATCGGCACCGTCCTCACCCAAGACGACCCGTACCCCAACTACGTCAACCAGTTCGGTCCGTTCTGGGCTGACATCTTCCGCGCGGCTGGCCTTTTCACGGTCTACAGCGCGTGGTGGTTCATGCTCATCCTCGGTTTCCTGATCGTCTCCATCTCGCTGTGCGTGATTCGCAATGGCCCGAAGATGATCGCCGACATGAAGAGCTGGAAGGACAAAGTGCGCGAGGGTAGCTTGCGCGCCTTCCATCACAAGGCCGAGTACGCCGCCGACGGCGCGCGCGCGCAAACCGTGCAGCGCCTGTCGACGCTCGCAGGCAAGCTTGGCTATCGCTATATCGTGCGGGAAACGGAAGGCGCCACGCTCATCGCCGCGAAGCGGGGGGCGCTGACCAAGATCGGCTATATCTTCGCTCACTTGGCCATCGTGGTCATTTGCATCGGCGGCCTCATGGACAGCAATTTGCCGATCAAATTCCAGATGTGGCTGTTCGGCAAATCGCCCATTTCGACGAGCGCGGTCATCAACGATATCTCTTCCGCGCATCGGCTGTCGGAATCGAATCCGACGTTTCGCGGTTACGCGTGGGTCCCGGAAGGGCAGCATGTGTCGACCGCTATTCTCAATCAGCCAAATGGATCGCTGATCCAAGATCTGCCGTTCTCGATCGAGCTCAAGAAGTTCATCGTCGACTACTACTCGACGGGGATGCCGAAACTGTTCGCGAGCGATATCGTCGTCGTCGACCATGAGACCGGCAAGCGCATTCCGGCCCGCGTCGAGGTCAACAAGCCTTTCGAATACGACGGCGTGTCGATCTATCAATCGAGCTTCCAGGACGGTGGCTCCGAGATGGCCATGACGGCTTGGCCGATGACAGGCGATGCGATGAAGACGATGCCGGTGAGCGGCACGATCGGCAGTTCCGCGCCGCTCGCCGCTTCCATGCCCGGCGTGAACGGACAAACGGTGGAGTTTGCCGATTTCCGCGCGATCAACGTCGAGAACATCACGAACGGCAGCGGACAGAACGATGCACGCGGCGTCGTCGTTCATCGCTCGGTGGAGCAGATGCTCGATGCGCGGCTCGGCTCGGGCGCGAAGTCTTCCAAACAGATCGACCTGCAAAACGTCGGCCCGTCCATCCAATACAAAATCCGCGGTACCGACGGGCAAGCGCGCGAATTCAACAATTACATGCTGCCTGTCCAAGTCGACGGCTCGCGCTATTTTCTCGCGGGCATGCGCACGACGCCGAACGATCCGTTCCGCTTTCTACGCATCCCGGCCGACGAACAAGGCAGCGTGAAAGAGTGGATGCAGTTGCGCGCGGCGCTGGCGAATCCTGAACTGCGCGCGCAGGCGGCTCACCGCTTCGCGCTGCGCTCGGTTGCCGATTCGAACGCCGAACTTCGCGGCAATCTCGAGGCGAGCGCCGCACGCGTGCTGACCCTCTTCGCCGGCGCGGCCGACAGCGCCGGCAAGACTGCGCCGGGCGCCACACCGGCGGGCTTCCAGGCGGTGGCCGCGTTCATTGACCATTCCGTCCCGCAGGCCGATCAACAGAAAGCCGCATCGCTGCTGCTGCGCATGCTGGAGGGCTCGGCGTGGGATCTGTGGCAGCTCGCGCGCGAGCAAGCGGGCGAGCCCGACGCCAAACCGACGGCGAACGCTAGCCGCTTCGTGCAGGATTCGATCAACGCGCTTTCCGACAGCTTCTTGTATGGATCTCCCGTCTTCCTGCAGCTTGATTCGTTCAAGCAGGTGCAGGCGTCGGTGTTCCAGCTCACGCGGGCACCGGGCACGAAAGTGGTGTATCTTGGCAGCTTGCTGCTTGTGGCCGGCATCTTTTCGATGTTCTACGTGCGTGAGCGGCGGCTCTGGTTCTGGCTTAAAGATGCGGCCATGGGTACGACCGTCGTCATGGCGATGTCGACGGCGCGCAGGACGCTGGACTTCGAGAAAGAATTCGCCACGGTGCGCGACGCCGTCGGCGCCACCCTCGGCGCGGCGGCTCACGATGCCCCGCCCTCACTTCATCACGGTGCGCACGAGCGTGCCCATCATCCGGCGCACGATGCGGCGATCGAATCGTCTCCCGGATCGCAAGACTGACACTCGATATTCATCATGGACTTGACACACGTTTCCCGCTCTCGCTCGGCCGCCGAACAGGCCGCCGGCGCCTTGGACGAGCGCTCGTTCCTGCGTCGCCTCGGGGCTTTCGATTGGTTGTTCGCGCTGGCCGTGGCCGGCGGCGCCGGTTTCGCGCTCTCGCGCTACCACGCGTTCATGAACTACTACGACAAGCTGGTGCTTGTCTGCGCTGTCCCGGCGCTCGTCGTGCTCGGCTGGCGTTGGAAGCCGGTCCGGCCGCTCGCCGTCGGCATCGCCGCGCTCTCGCTATTCTCGCTGCAGCTCTATCACGGCGATCTGTCGCGCGCGGATTCCGCGTTCTTCCTCAAATACTTTTTGTCGAGTCAGTCAGCGATTCTTTGGATGAGCGCGCTGTTCGTGCTCGCGACGCTGTTCTATTGGATCGGCCTCCTATCGCGCTCGCCCTCGGGCGCGGCGATCGGTTCGTCGCTGACATGGTTCGCCGTATTGATGGGCTTTACCGGCTTGATGGTGCGCTGGTACGAGTCGTACCTGATCGGCGCCGACGTCGGGCACATCCCCATCTCGAACTTGTATGAAGTGTTCGTGCTGTTTTGCCTGATCACGGCACTCTTCTATCTGTACTACGAGCAGCATTACGGCACGCGTTCGCTCGGGGCCTTCGTTTTGCTCATCATCAGCGCGGCGGTCGGCTTCTTGATGTGGTACTCGGTGGCGCGCGACGCTCAGCAGATTCAGCCGCTCGTGCCCGCGTTGCAGAGCTGGTGGATGAAGATTCACGTGCCGGCAAACTTCATCGGCTATGGGTCGTTCGCGCTGTCGGCCATGGTCGGCGTGGCGTATCTGCTCAGCGAACGCGGCATTCTGACCGATCGCCTCCCGTCGCTCGTCGTGCTTGACGACGTGATGTATAAGTCGATCGCTGTGGGCTTCGCCTTTTTCACGATCGCCACGATTCTCGGCGCGCTGTGGGCCGCGCAAGCTTGGGGCGGCTATTGGAGCTGGGACCCGAAGGAAACGTGGGCGCTCATCGTCTGGCTCAACTATGCCGCGTGGCTGCACATGCGTCTGATGAAAGGCCTGCGTGGTTCGGCCGCGGCTTGGTGGGCGTTGACCGGCCTGCTGGTAACGTCGTTCGCGTTCCTCGGCGTCAACATGTTCTTGTCTGGACTGCATAGCTACGGCAAGCTGTAAGAACGCACGCTTGTAACGGACGCGCTTGCGTCGATTTCCATCGCGCCCCGCCACGAAGAAACCGCCGCATGTTGCTCCTTGCGGCGGTTTCTTCTTTTGGTGCATCCAAACGGCGCGGCTGCCGGTATATAGCGCGAGCGGGCCCGAAATGGCGTTCAGCGAATGACCGAACAAGC
Organism: uncultured Burkholderia sp.; assembly: GCA_964425025.1. Classification (GTDB taxonomy): domain Bacteria; phylum Pseudomonadota; class Gammaproteobacteria; order Burkholderiales; family Burkholderiaceae; genus Trinickia. Next base: position 11,965 of record CAYRLJ010000037.1, read on the forward strand.
GGCCCGGTGTTTCTTCAGGAGCAGCATCGTGTGGATCAAGCGAGAGCAGCGCATTGTGTTGACCGGCGGCGACATCGCCCCTAGCGAAATCACGCCGCGCGAGGTGTTCGAGAACCGGCGACGCCTGCTGTACGCCGCCGGCGCGGCGGGACTGGTCTCAGCCGGTGGGTTGGGGTTCATGCGCGCCGCCTTCGGCGCATACGCGACACCCGACGCCAACGCGCAAAAGCTCGCGGCCGCGACCAACGCTAAATTCGTCGTGCCCGACAAAGTCACACCGTATCGGGACATCACCACTTACAACAACTTCTACGAATTCGGGACGGACAAAAGCGATCCTTCGGAACACGCGGGCACGTTGCGGCCGCGGCCGTGGCGAGTGAGCGTCGAGGGCGAAATCAAGAATCCGAAGGTCTACGACATCGACGAGTTGCTCAAGCTCGCGCCGCTGGAGGAGCGGGTGTACCGGCATCGCTGCGTCGAGGGCTGGTCGATCGTCGTTCCCTGGATGGGTTATCCGCTCGCGGAATTGATCAAGCGCGTGCAACCCACCAGCAATGCAAAGTATGTCCAGTTCATCACGCTGGCGGACCCTTCGCAGATGCCGGGCCTCGCCGATCCGATTCTCAATTGGCCCTATTCCGAAGGCCTGCGTATGGACGAAGCGATGAATCCGCTCACGCTACTGACCGTCGGCTTGTATGGGCAGGTGCTGCCCAATCAGAACGGCGCGCCGATTCGGGTCGTGCTGCCTTGGAAGTACGGGTTCAAAAGCGCGAAATCGCTCGTCAAGATTCGCTTCGTCGACAAGCAGCCGCCGACGAGCTGGAACACGTACGCGCCGAATGAATATGGCTTCTATTCGAACGTGAATCCGAACGTCGATCACCCGCGTTGGAGCCAAGCCACCGAACGTCGGATCGGCGAAGACGGCTTTTTTCAACCGAAGCGCAAAACGCTGATGTTCAACGGGTACGGCAATCTCGTTGCGTCGATGTATCAGGGCATGGACCTGCGCAAATACTTTTGAGCTCGAAAGGAACGCTTCATGTCTTCCGATACCCAAACGCTGGCCGGTGGCGATACGCGCAATGCGCGTGTTGTTGCACGGGCCACCCGCTCGTCCGGCGCCGCCACTCGTGCGACGGGTGCGCGAGGTGCACCGGGTGCGACTCGCGCAGGCGGCGCGGGACGTTGGATCGCACCGGCCAAGGTGGCCGTTTTCGTTGCCGCGCTGTATCCGCTTGCCCGCATCGTATTGTTTGGTTTGACCGATCGTCTCGGCGCGAATCCGATCGAGTTCATTACCCGCTCGACGGGGCTCTGGACGCTCGTGTTTCTCTGCATCACGCTCACTGTTACGCCGCTGCGCCGGCTCACGGGCCAAAATGCGCTGCTGCGATTCCGACGGATGCTAGGCCTGTATGCATTTTTCTACGCGGCGCTGCACTTCACGACCTACCTTTGGTTCGACAAGTGGTTCGATCTCACCGAGATTTTGAAGGACATCGGCAAGCGCCCTTTTATTACGGTGGGGTTTGCTGCGTTCCTTTTGCTGATCCCGCTGGCGGCTACTTCGCCGCGCGCGGCCGCACGCAAGCTCGGCCGACGCTGGCAGACGCTGCATCGCGCGATTTACGCGATCGCCGCGCTCGCGATCTTGCATTTCTGGTGGATGAAGGCGGGCAAGCACGACCTGATTTTGCCGAAGGTGTATGGCGCGGTCGTGGTTGTGCTGTTGGGCTGGCGGATACTCGCATGGGCGCGGGCGAAGTTCGCCGCGCGCACGCGAGTTTGATGGCTTTGAATGGATCGACGGTGCGCAATGTATCTTCCGCGTGGCCCGGGCGGACGGGGCCCGGCGCTACGCCGGCAAGATCGATTCGCCGGCAAACAACTCCGGCATCGTCTCCCGAGCACGTGCGAGGTGAACGTCCTTGCCGTCGACCATGACTTCGGCCGCGCGAGGCCGCGTGTTGTAGTTCGAGCTCATCGCAAACCCATAGGCACCTGCGGAACGAATCGCCAGCAAGTCGCCTGGCTCGACGGCGAGCGAACGCTCGCGGCCAAGCCAGTCGCCGCTTTCGCAGATCGGGCCGACGACATCGTAGACTCGCGGCGTTTCCTGACGCGGCACGACCGGGTCGATCGCGTGATACGCCTGATACATCGCAGGCCGCGCGAGATCGTTCATTGCCGCATCGACGATCACGAAGTTCTTCTCCGCGCCCGGCTTCAGGAACTCGACGCGCGTGAGCAAGATGCCGGCGTTCCCCGTGACGGAGCGGCCAGGCTCGAAGAACACTTCGCGATGCCCATGGCCACGCGCATCGATGCGCTCGAGCAGCGTGCGCACGAATAGGCCTGTATCGGGAGGCGTCTCGTCCGAGTAGGTAATGCCTAAGCCACCGCCCACGTCGACGTGATGAATCCGCACGCCGTCTGCTTCAATCTGCGTGACGAGATCGAGCAGCTTATCGAGCGCGTCGAGGTAGGGTGCAATCTCCGTGATCTGCGAACCGATATGGCAATCGATCCCGACAACCTCCAGATGCTCGAGCGCCGCCGCTGCACGATAGGCCGACCGGGCTTCGTCGAATGCAACACCGAACTTGTTTGCCTTCAACCCAGTCGAGATGTAGGGATGCGTTTTAGGATCGACGTCGGGATTGACGCGCAGCGAGATAGGCGCCTTCTTGCCGAGCTCACGCGCGACGGCGTTCAGGCGATCGAGCTCAGGGATCGACTCGACGTTGAAGCACTTCACGCCGGCGTCCAACGCCTGACGCATCTCATCCGCGCTCTTGCCGACACCCGAAAACACGACGTCTTTCGCTTGGCCGCCGGCCGCGAGCACGCGCGCTAGTTCGCCGCCGGAGACGATATCGAAGCCGGCGCCCAGACGCGCGAAAACATTAAGTACGGCCAAATTGCTATTGGCTTTGACCGCGACGTGGACGGATGCCCGATGTCCCGTGCAGGCCTGCGCATAGGCGTTATACGCCTCGGTCAACGCCGCGCGCGAGTAGACGAAGAGGGGCGTGCCGAAACGTTCGGCGAGCGTGACGGCGCTGACGCCTTCGGCGTGCAGAACGCCATCGACATAAGCGAAGGCGGAGTGAGACATGCGAAAGTCCTGCGTTATTGATCGGATGCGGGGCTCGAAGCCGGAGCGGGCTGCTTGTCGTTCGGCTTTGCGCCGAGCGACTCGGCGGGCGCCAGCGTGAGCGGTGCATGCGCGGCGGTGTCCGACGTTGCCGACGCGGCCTGCGCGGCGGCGCTCGTGCCCGATGCCGGAGGCACGGTTTGCAGTTGGGGTTTCTCAGGCAGCGGTGGAACCGTCGGCAGGTAAAGCGGCCCACGTTGACCGCAACCGGCCAGCGCCGCGCTTGTCGCAACGGCCAAAGCCGCTACAATCGCGCTCATCCTGAAAACGACTCGCATGACTGTCTCTACTGAGATTGTGAACTTAGAGTTTAACCGGCGGAGTTTAGCATGACCGACAGCGACTACCTTTCCCGCGCCGAAGCTGCGCTCGCGCGCATCGAGCAAGCCGTCGACGACAATGACGCCGACATCGAGCTTGATCGCAGCGGCAATGTGTTGACGCTCGAATTCGAGAACGGCTCGAAGATCATCGTCAATCTGCAGCCGCCGATGCAGGAGATCTGGATCGCGGCGAAGGCAGGCGGCTTTCACTTCAAGTTCGTGGACGGACGATGGTTCGATACACGCAATGACCGCGAGTTTTTCGAGTCGCTGTCCGATTACGCCACGCAGCAGGCCGGCGAGCCGGTGACGTTCTCGGGCTGACGTTGCGCCTGTGGTTGCCGACGGCCGGGCCTAGAACTCGCTGCCGTGCGCAGCGGGCGGCGGCTCGGCTGTTTCCGCCGCTTCGCCTGTTCCCCCGGTTTCGCTTTCGTTACCTTCGCGGCTCGCTCCCGCATGCGAAGCCGCTTGCTTGACGCCGACTGTCGCGACAAAGCCTTGGCCCGGCAAGAACGTATCGAAGTACAGTTCTCCGCCGATCGAGGTGACGTCAGACGGCGTCGGCATCTCATACTCGGGCACGCCCTTCAGCGCTTGCCGCATGTAATCCATCCACACGGGCAATGCGACGCCGCCGCCGGTCTCTCGATCGCCAAGGCTGCGCGGCGCGTCGTAGCCAATCCAAGCGATCGCCGCGAGCGAGTGCTGATAGCCAGCGAACCAGGCGTCGCGCGAATCGTTCGTCGTCCCCGTTTTGCCGCCGATATCCTTGCGCCCGAGCTGGTTCGATTTCGCGCCCGAGCCGCGCTGGGCGACGCTTCGCAGCAAGCTGTTCATCACATAGGCGTTGCGCGCATCGATGGCGCGCGGCGCGTCGCGCTCGGCGACGATCGGTTGCGCGCGCGCCAACACGACGCCGTCAAGATCCGTGACCTCCGAAATCAGATAGGGATTGATTCGGTAGCCGCCATTGGCGAACACGGAGTAAGCGCCGGCCATCTGCAGTGGAGTGACCAAACCCGCACCTAGCGCCATCGGCAGGTAAGCGGGATGTTTGCCGGCGTCGAACCCAAAGCGCGTGATGTGCTGCTGTGCGTAGTGCGTGCCGATGTGCGCGAGGATGCGGATCGAGACGAGGTTGCGCGACTTCTGCAAAGCCGTGCGCATCGTCATCGGGCCATCGAAGCGGCCGCCGTAGTTTTTCGGCTCCCACGCCCGCCCGCCCGTTTCCGGGGCGCTGAAATAGAGCGGGGCATCGTTGATGATCGTGGCGGGCGCGAGGCCCTTGTCGAGCGAGGCCGAATAGATAAACGGCTTGAAGCTGGAGCCGGGCTGACGCCAGGCTTGCGCGACGTGGTTGAATTTGTTTTTGCTGAAGTCGAAACCGCCGACGAGTGCGCGAATCGCGCCGTCCTGCGGCACGATCGAGATGAAAGCGCCTTCGACTTGGGGCAATTGAACGATCGACCATGTGCCCGTCGCGCTCTTGACGAGCCGCACGATCGCGCCCGGACGAATGCGGTTGCCGCTCTTCCCGCGCGCGAGGGCGGACGATGGCGCTTGAGCGAAGCGCAAGCCGTCGCCGCTGACCGTCGCGACCGTGCCGTCGGCGAGCGCCGCTTGCACTTGGTCCGCGGCCGCGGACGTGACGACGCCGGCCACGATCTCGCCGTTGTCCGGATATTTGCCGAGTGCTTGCGCAATTGCGCGCGCGCGCGAACCTGCATCGGCCGGCAGCTCGGCATACGCTTCGGGGCCGCGGTAGCCGTGCCGCGCGTCGTAGCTCATGAGGCCTCGCCGCACGGCGCGATAGGCGGTGTCCTGGTCGCCCGAATCGATCGTGGTCACGACGCTCAGCCCTCGCTTGTACGCGTCATCGCGATATTGCGCCACCATCGCCTGCCGCACCATCTCTGCCACGAATTCCGCGTGCACGCTGAACTGCTGCGCGGGCGTTCCGGCAAGCGCAAGCGGCTCGGCGACGGCGGAATCGTACTGCGAGCCCGTGATCTCGTGCAGCGCCAGCATTCGCTGCAGGATGTACTGCTGACGCAGCTTGGCGCGTGCAGGATTGACGACGGGGTTGTAGGCCGACGGTGCTTTCGGCAAGCCGGCGAGCATCGCCGCCTGCGCGAGCGTGATGTGCTCGATGTCCTTGCCGAAGTACACGCGAGCCGCCGATGCGAAACCATATGCGCGCTGCCCGAGATAAATCTGATTCATGTAGACCTCGAGAATCTGATCTTTCGTCAGCTCGCGCTCGATTTTGTAGGCGAGCAGCATCTCGTAAATCTTGCGCGTGTAGGTCTTCTCGCTCGACAAGAAGAAATTGCGTGCTACTTGCATCGTGATCGTGCTTGCGCCTTGCGTCGCGCGGCCGTTCGTCAGCGCCGCGGCGCCCGCGCGCACGACGCCGGCAAGATCGACTCCGCCGTGATCGTAGAAACGGGCGTCCTCGATCGCGAGGATGGCTTGCTTGAGATAGGGCGGGACGTCTTCGATACGAACCACGTCGCGCCGCTCTTCGCCGAATTCGCCGATCAGGACGTGGTCGGCGGTATAGATGCGCAGCGGGACGATCGGGCGATAGTCGGTGAGCGCGTCCAGCGAAGGAAGCTGCGGGGTGGCAACGACGAGCGCATACAGCAAGAGGAGCCCGAAGCCTATGCACGCGGCCGCGATCATCCCAAAAAGCCACAGGACAAAGCGCTGCACCCAGCGGCGACGCTTAGGTGGGATGGGGGCAGGCGAAGGGGCGGGCGAGTGCGGGTGTGAATCCATAGCGAAGCGAACGTGCGATGGCCGCGATTATAGCGGTGCGGCGTCTTAGCTTTCGATTAGCTTAACGGCCGGTTCCTGACGAACCACCTGCTTGGCGGCATCGTGACGGCGTTGGCCGTTCGGCTGAATTCGCACACGCCGGTGCGCTGGGCACAATTTCCAGACGTCAGCCGTTATGGCCGCTCAAATCGAGGGCCGCGCCGTTGCGAGGAAATCCCATGCTCATGAGAAATATTTCGCCTTTTCCTACCCGCCGCTTCGCGGCCGGTATCGACGTCAGTCCGCATGAAGTGCGGCTCGTGATCGCCAGCCGTACTCGCCGCGAGAAATCGTCGGTCGGCGTCGAATGGATGGGCGCCGCACCGCTCGCCGCGGGGGCCGTTTGCGGCGCGCGTCTCGTCGATCGAGCCGCCGTGTCCGCGGCGCTCGCGTTGCTTTGCGCGCAGTGGCCGCGCCGGCACGCAATGCGCGGCATGTCTTGCGCGATGGCCATACCGGGCGATACGGCGGCGGACGCGGCTATCGACTGCCACGTCCATCTCGAAGCGCGTGTCGAGGTGGCCGCGGCCGCGGGCATCGCGTTAGCTAACGTCGACAACGAGCCGCAGGCTGCGCTGCGCGCACTCGTTCATGCGGCCGAGCGCACATTGCGGCCAAGCCCGCGTTTCGCCGCTGTGTGGGCGGGTCACGACGGCATCCACGGTTGGCGCGTTGCTGACGGCGCGGTACGAGCGAGCATGCGTTTTCCCGGGGGCGAGCACGGTGATCTCGAGTCGGCCTTCAGGGTCCTGGCAGGCAACGAAGGGCTCGAGCGGGCGATCGTCGGCGGGGATCTCGCGGTGCCCGAACGCGTCGGACTGGCATTGCCCGACATTGGCGAGTGCCTCGGATGTACCGTTGCGCCATTCGAATGCAGGTCCTTTCCCGCCAATGGCGCGGCACTCTGCACATGCGCCAACTGGCGGCGCGACGCGGCATTTACCGTCGCGTTCGGCTTAGCGCTGCGCGGGGTATGCGAATGAGCACGATGATCGGGATGGACTCGGGATGCCCGTACGAAAGCGCGTCGCAGGCACTGTCCGGTTTCGGCTCCTTGCCGCATCGCCGTGGCGCCAGTCGCTCGCTGCGGCGCCGCTATTGGGGCGAAAGGACGGCGGCGATGAGTGTCGGTGTTCTGATGGCGATCGCATGGGCAGCCAGCGGCTCGGGCGATGATCGCGCCGGCGCGCGGCGCGTGCTGCTGGAACGGCAACTGGCGCAATTGGCGCCGGCGCTTGACGATTTAGCGCGTCTGGACCGAGCCGCGGAGAGTGCGCGCGCGAGCGCCGCCGTGGCCTTGGCTCGAGCGCGGCCATACGCCCAGCTACGTGCGCTGCTCGACACGTTGAGCGGCCAGGCCCATGCGGGCGTGACCGTCAGCCGTGTCCGGCAAAGCCGCGAAGGGTTCGAGCTGCAGGTTCGTGCGGTCGACAGCGCCGCTTGCGCGTCATGGGTGGAGCGCCTACGGCGGATACCCGGTTGGGAGGCCGCGGACATCACCGATCTGCGGCTTGTCGCCGCGGCGGTCGATGGGCATGCCGAACGGGCAGTCGAGGCAAGCGTGCGTCTGCCATCGTCCGTCGCGGTGCCCGCCTCGGCGCCGCGGCGAACGACCCACGGCTCGGGCCGCGATGACCGAGGCGGCAGGAGCGAGCGATGAACGGTGCTCGTGTTCAACGCGCTTGGCGGCGGCTACGCCGGATGTTCAGGCGCGCGCCGGTGGGTCTGCATTTCGCGCGTAACGCTCGTTCACGGCGCTGCCCTGCGCAAAAGTGGAGCGCGAGGCGGCGGTTGATGGTTTGTACGGCCGTGGCGTCGGGCTCGTTTACGCTTGCGACCTATGCTTGGCGCTTCATCGAAGCCGACGCTCGTGCGGCGAGCGAGGCGGCGATCGATGCGTTGGAGCAGCGGTTGCGCGCAAGCCGCGACAAGCTCGCCCGATTGCCTCAGTTGCGTGAGGCGAGCCGCGCCCAGTCGGCGCAGGAACGCCTCGCGCCTCGTTCGACGGGCGGGGGGTGGCACGCAATCGCCGATCTTGCCTCGCGCACAGGCGTGACGCTGCGCGCGCTCACGCCGGCGTCGTCGGCGGCGTCGGCAGCGCAGGCGCGGACTGACAAGTTGGCCGGCCGCACCTTCCAGGTCGACGGTCGGGCGGATTTCTCCGGCCTATACGCGTTCTTGAGCGGGCTATCCACGTTACCGATTTTCGTCGTGCCGGAGGCGGTCGACATCAAGAAGGACAAAGGCTTGCTCGCATTCGGCGCAACGCTTGGCGTCTTCGATATGCCGCCCCCGCGTGCCGAATCGGCGAGCCACGCGCGGACGGCGGCGCCCATCGCCGCGGCCTCGGACGCACGCCGGCTCATCGCCGACCCATTCGGAGAGGGGGAAATGGGCGCGCAGGCCAGCGCATCGGTGGGCAGGCTAGTCGGCATCGTGCGCGATGAGCGGCGCGCGCTCGCGCTGTTCGAGGCGGCGAGCGGGCCTTTGGCGGTTGCAGCGGTACCGGGCCAAACGCTGGGAGCGGACCGGCTCGTGCGAATCGATGCAAAGAGCGTGACGCTTGCGAGCCGGACAGGGACGCGCAGGATCGTGCTGTCGGAGGACGAGCGATGAGTACTCGTACTGGGCGTGTGAATGTCCGGGCGCTCGCCGCGATTGTCGCGGTCGTCTTAGCGACGTTTGGGGCGGCTACTATGGCGGCGGATGTGGCTCCGCTGCCGCCATTGCCGCCCGCGATGCTTGAGCCGCGCCCCGATGCGCTATCCGCCTCGCCATGGCCGAGCGTGGGTGAGCCACCGCTCGATGCGGATCTCGATGCGGATCTCGCGCAGGACGAGGGCGACGAAACGGGGGCCGCCTCAAGGGCCGGCGAGTCGGCGCCGGCGGGAACCGGCGGCGAAGGCGGCTCGGCTGGGCACAACGCGCCGGTTGTTTCGACGGCCGTGCTCGAGGGGCCGCCCGTTCCGCTCGCGCCCGTGCCGCGAATGAGCGGCGACGAGAACGACGCGAATGCCGAGCCTCTGGACAACAAGCCGATCTCGATGCGCTTCAAGAATGCGGAACTCGCGGACGTACTCGACGCCTTTTCCCGCTTCACGGGCCTGAACATCGTCGCTAGCGAACGGGTGCGTGGGCGCATCTCGCTAAGCCTGACCGACGTGCCTTGGCGCACTGCGTTCGATACGCTGCTCGACGCGCAGGGCCTGGCTATGTCGAGGCGTGGCAATGTCATCTGGGTGGCCCCGCTCGCCGAACTCGCGGCGCGCGAGAAGCAACGGTTCGAGACGCATGCCCGCGCGGCGGATCTCGAGCCCCTGGTCAGCCGCACGTTCGCGCTGAGCTATCCTCGAGCCGACGAAGTGCAGCGGTTACTGACGGCGCCGGGTGCACAGCGCGTGTTGTCCAAGCGAGGCGCGGCGATGGCCGATGCGCGCACGAACCTGCTGTTCGTGACCGACCTGAGCGCCCGCCTCGAGCAGGTGGCTGAGTTGATCGATTCGATCGACCAGCCGAGTCGTCAGGTGCTGATCGAGGCGCGTATCGTCGAAGGCGAGCGCGGGTTCTCGCGCGAGCTGGGCGCGCGCCTATCGATGCGCTCGACGGGCGGCGACGCGGCCGATGCCGGCGGGGCGGCGAGGGGGCTGGCGGGCGGTGCGCAAGGTCAGCTCCACGACCTATCGGCCCGTGCCGTGGCCGGCTTCGAGGCCGCGACCGCCGGGCTGACATTGTTCGCGGCGGCGGCGACGCGCCTCGTTACGACCGAGCTGTCCGCCCTCGAGGCGCAAGGACGGGGGCAGATCGTATCGAGCCCGCGCGTCGTGACGGCCGATCGCACGAAAGCGCTTGTCGAACAAGGCACCGAACTGCCTTATCAGGCCAAGATTCGCAACGGGGTGTCCGGCGTGCAATTTCGCCGCGCGAGCCTGAAGCTGGAGGTCGAACCGCGCATTACGCCGCGCGGGCGCGTGATACTCGATTTGGACATCGCCAAGGACAGCGTCGGCAAGCAGACGGCCGGCGGCCCAGCGATCGACACGAAACACGTGCGCACGCGGGTGGAGGTGGAGGACGGCGGAACGGTCTCGATCGGCGGGATTTACGAAAGCCAGGATCGCGACGATGTGACGCGCGTTCCGCTGTTGGGCAAAATACCGCTGTTAGGTGCGCTTTTTCGCCACCGGGCGGTGCGCGAGCAACGCAGCGAGCTCGTCGTTTTCATCACGCCGAGGATCGTCGCGATCGACTGAAGTACACGCCTGGCGGGGCAGCGCGCGCGGGCCGCCATACTCGACAAGGCGGCGGCTTTGCCAGTAAGCTGCGCCACGAACCATAGCCGATTAAAGCAGAGGATACGTTGCAAGAGCGGGGCGCCAACACCAACATTTTTTTCGTGGGACTCATGGGGGCGGGCAAGACCACCGTAGGCCGCGCCGTGGCGCGCCGGCTCGGTCGGCCGTTCTTCGACAGCGACCATGAGGTCGAGGCGCGCACCGGCGCCCGCATCCCCGTCATCTTCGAGCTCGAGGGCGAGGCGAGGTTTCGCGAGCGCGAAGCGCAAGTCATCTCGGAACTCGCCGCTCGGGAAGCGATCGTGCTCGCCACGGGCGGCGGGGCGGTATTGCGTCCGGAAAATCGCGCGGCGCTGCACAACGGCGGGCTCGTCGTTTATCTTCGAGCCAATCCGCACGATCTGTGGCTGCGCACACGCAAGGATAAAAATCGCCCGCTGCTTCAAACCGAAGATCCGAAGGCCAAGCTCGAGGCACTGTACAGCGAGCGCGATCCGCTTTATCGCGAATGCGCGCATTTCATCGTCGAAACCGGGCGGCCGTCCGTCAATGGGCTCGTGAACATGGTGCTCATGCAACTCGAGCTGGCCGGCATCACCAAGCAGATACAGTCATGATTACCATCAACGTCGATCTCGGCGAACGCTCCTACCCGATTTGCATCGGCGCCGATTTAATCGGCCGCACCGATTTGTTCGCACCGCACATCGCCGGCGCCTCGATCACGATCGTCACGAACGAGACCGTGGAGCCGCTCTATGGCAACGCGTTGCGCGCCGCGCTCGCCCCGCTCGGCAAGCAAGTGTCGACCGTCGTGTTGCCCGATGGCGAAAAATTCAAGAATTGGGAAACGCTGAACCAAATCTTCGATGCACTGCTGGGCGCGCAAGCCGATCGCAAGACGACGCTGATCGCGCTGGGCGGCGGCGTGATCGGCGATATGACCGGATTCGCGGCCGCTTCCTATATGCGTGGCGTGCCGTTCATCCAAGTGCCGACGACACTGCTCTCGCAAGTCGATTCCTCGGTGGGCGGCAAGACGGGCATCAACCATCCGCTCGGCAAGAATATGATCGGCGCGTTCTACCAGCCGCAAGCCGTCATCGCCGACATCGGCTCGCTGCGCACGTTGCCCGATCGCGAGCTCGCGGCCGGCATGGCCGAAATCATCAAAACTGCGGCGATTGCCGATGTTGCGTTTTTCGAATGGCTAGAGCAAAACATCGGCGCGCTCAACGCCCGTGACGCAGCCGCGCTCGCCTACGCCGTCAAGCGTTCGTGCGAGGTGAAAGCATCGGTCGTCGCGGCTGACGAACGCGAGAGCGGGCTGCGTGCCATTCTGAACTTTGGCCATACGTTCGGCCATGCGATCGAAGCGGGGCTCGGCTACGGCGAATGGCTGCACGGGGAAGCGGTCGGCTGCGGCATGGTGATGGCGGCCGATCTGTCGGTGCGCCTGGGCTATCTCGACGAGGCAGTGCGTCGGCGGCTCGTTTCGGTCATCGGGGCGGCCCGATTGCCCACGCGAGCGCCCGCGCTCGGCGATTCTCGCTATATCGAACTGATGAAGGTCGATAAGAAGGCCGAGGCCGGCACGATCAAGTTCATCTTGCTCAAAAAGTTGGGCGAGACGTTGATTACCGATGTTCCGGAGCACGCACTGCGAGCGACGCTCGCCGCGTGCCTTTGAGCCAAACGCTGCCGGCGCGCTGCGCGGCAACGATGCGGGAGGGAATGAATGACCGAAAGGGACGACCCAACGCAGGATCCGGCGAAGCGCGCATCGGCAGGCGGCGAGCCCTATGCGGCGCTCGTCGCCGCGCCAACGGTAGCGATGCTCGAGGCGCACCTCGCGCCGTATGCCGCGCATTCCACTCAATCGCGCGGCCGTCGATTTGCCGAAGCGCCGCCGGCAGCGCGCACCGAATTTCAACGCGACCGCGATCGCATTGTCCATTCCACGGCGTTCCGGCGTCTCGAATACAAGACGCAAGTGTTCGTTAATCACGAAGGCGATCTATTCCGTACGCGGCTCACGCATAGCTTGGAGGTGGCGCAGATCGCCCGCTCGGTGGCGCGCAATCTGCGCGTCAACGAAGATCTCGTCGAAGCCATTTCGCTCGCGCACGATCTAGGGCATACGCCGTTCGGCCATGCCGGACAAGACTCGCTCAATGAGTGCATGCGCGAGCACGGCGGCTTCGAACACAATCTGCAGAGCCTTGCTGTCGTGGATGAGCTCGAGGAGCACTACGGCGGGTTCAATGGGTTGAACCTTTGCTTCGAAACGCGCGAAGGCATTTTGAAGCACTGCTCGCGTGAGAATGCATTGAAGCTCGGCGATCTCGGCGAACGCTTCCTCGTTGGAAGGCGCCCGTCGCTTGAAGCGCAAATCGCCAATATTGCCGACGAAATCGCCTACAACAATCACGATGTCGACGACGGCTTGCGCTCTGGCTTTTTGACGATCGAACAACTTGCACAAGTGGAGCTATGGCACTCGCATCATGAGCAAGTCAAGCGCGAGCATAGCCAACTCGTCGGCCGCCGGATGGTGCACGAGACGGTGCGCCGGATGATCAACACGCTGATCGTCGATCTCATCGAAACGACGCGGAAGAATCTTGCCGCGCATGCGCCCCGGTCGCTCGATGCCGTGCGCGAGGCGCCGCCGCTCGTCGCACATAGCGGCGCCGTGGCCGCGCAGGCTGCCGAACTGAAGCGATTCTTGTTCAAGAATTTATACCGGCATTACCGCGTGATGCGGATGACGAGCAAGGCGCAGCGCGTCATCCGAGGTTTGTTCGACGCGTTCAGCGACGACCCGCGCCTGCTGCCGCCGGCCTATCTCGCCGAGGACGAGGCCGCGCAGCCGCGCCTCATCGCCCATTACATCGCTGGCATGACGGATCGCTACGCGCAGAAGGAATACCAGCGATTGTTTGTCATAAACGATAACTAGAATCCGGCCAAGCAGACTGAAAACGTTGCCATTTCGGCTTTCGGAGCGGTGCGGCGGCCCCGTTCGAGAGCGTTTAGCTAAGGAGAACTAGATGACGAAGGGTTGTAAAACGTGGGTTCGCTCGCTGGCGCTCGGGGGAGCGCTTCTCGTCGGTGCAAGCCATGCGGCATGGGCCGCGACGGAGATCCAGTTCTGGCATGCGATGGAAGCCGCGCTTGGCGAGCGCGTGAACGACATCGCGGCCGACTTCAACAAATCGCAGAGCGATTATCAGATCGTCCCCGTCTTCAAGGGCACCTACGATCAGGCGCTTGCGGCCGGCATCGCAGCCTATCGCAGCGGCAATGCGCCGGCGATTCTTCAAGTCTATGAGGTCGGCACCGCCACGATGATGGCGGCGAAGAAAGCAGTCGTGCCCGTGACGGAAGTCTTCAAGCAAGCCGGCGTGCCGTTCGATCACAAGGCGTTCGTGCCGACGATCGCAAGCTACTACAGCGACGCCAAAACGGGCGAGCTCGTGGCGATGCCGTTCAACAGCTCCACGCCGGTTCTCTACTACAACAAAGATGCCTTCAAGAAGGCCGGGCTCAATCCCAATGAACCGCCGAAGACATGGGACGAAGTGCGCGCCGATGCGAAAAAGCTGAAGGCGGCGGGGCTGTCCTGCGGCTTCACCACGGGTTGGCAAAGCTGGATTCAGCTCGAAAACTACAGTGCTTGGCACGGCTTGCCGTTCGCCTCGCAGAACAACGGATTCGACGGCCTCGACGCGAAGCTCGAATTCAACAAGCCGCAGCAGATCGCGCATATCCAATTCCTGCAGGATATGGCCAAGGACGGCACGTTCACCTATGTCGGCCGCAAGGACGAGGCGGTATCGAAGTTCTATAGCGGCGATTGCGCCATTCTCACGAACTCGTCGGGCTCGCTGGCCACGATTCGCAAATATGCGAAGTTCGATTTCGGCACGGGCATGATGCCGTACGACGCGAGCGTGAAGGGCGCGCCGCAAAACGCCATCATCGGCGGCGCGACTCTGTGGGTGCTCGCGGGCAAGGATCCGAACGTCTATAAGGGTGTGGCCAAGTTCCTCGCTTATCTGTCCTCGCCGGCCGTGGCGGCCAAGTGGCACGAGGATACCGGGTACCTGCCCGTGACGACGGCCGCTTACGATCTCGCCCGCAGCCAAGACTTCTATGCGAAAAATCCCGGGGCGGATACCGCGATCAAGCAGATGCTGAACAAGCCGCCGCTGCCCTATACGAAGGGGCTGCGTCTGGGCAACATGCCCCAGATCCGCACGATCGTCGACGAAGAGCTCGAGCAGGTGTGGGCGCAGAAGAAGACGCCGAAGGCGGCGCTCGATTCGGCCGCCGATCGCGGCGACGAACTGCTGCGGCGCTTCCAGCAATCCGCGGAACATTGACCCTCCGGCACGTGGGTCAGCGTCGGCGCGCCGAGTGCGCCGACGCTATCCGCCCACGCGGCTTGTAGCGCACGTACGTCCAAATCGAACTGGCGCGCAGCCTTTCTTCGTTGCTTCAGCGCTCGATTTCGGCGGGCATGTCCCGCCGAACCTTGACGCGCCACCGATATCGCAATCGCCCATGCACGAACGTTCACGTTTCGCCGCGAGCCCTTTGCCGTACCTGTTGATCGCGCCGCAACTCGCGATTACAGGCTTGTTCTTTCTCTGGCCGGCAGGCGTCGCGCTTTGGCAGTCGACGCAAACCCAGGACGCATTTGGCACATCGAGCGAATTCGTTGGGCTCGCGAACTTCGCGCATCTGTTTGCCGACCCGCTGTATCTCGATTCGTTCAAGACGACGCTCGTCTTCAGTGCGCTCGTCACCGTATCGGGGCTCGTGGTTTCTCTGCTGCTTGCGGCTTGCGCCGATCGCGTCACGCGCGGCACCCGGATATATCGCACGCTGCTCATCTGGCCGTACGCCGTTGCGCCAGCCATCGCCGCGGTGCTGTGGGCGTTCTTGTTCAACCCGAGCATCGGCATCATCACCTATGCGCTTGCTAACGGCGGCATCGTGTGGAACCACGCGCTCAACGGCACGCAGGCGATGACGCTCGTCGTGCTTGCGTCGGTCTGGAAGCAAGTCAGCTACAACTTTTTGTTTTTCTATGCCGGGCTGCAGGCGATTCCGCGCTCGCTGATCGAGGCCTCGGCCATCGACGGCGCGGGGCCCGTGCGGCGCTTTTTTGGCATCGCGCTGCCGCTGCTGTCGCCCACGACATTCTTCTTGTTCGTCGTCAATGTCGTCTACGCGTTCTTCGATACATTCCCGGTAATCGACGCGGCGACAGGGGGTGGCCCCGCGCAGGCCACCAAGACGTTGATCTACAAGATTTTCGCCGAAGGCTTCCAAGGGCTCGACATCGGCAGCTCGGGCGCGCAATCGGTCGTGCTGATGGCGATTGTCGTCGGCTTGACTGTCGTTCAGTTCCGCTTCATCGAACGCAGGGTGCAATACTCATGATCGAAAATCGCAAGGGGTTCGATCTGCTGTGCCACGCCGTATTGATCCTCGGCGTCGCGCTCGTCGCGTTTCCCGTCTATGTCGCGTTTTGCGCGGCGACGATGAACGAGCACGAGGTCTTCAAGGTGCCGCTGTCGCTGATTCCAAGCACGCATTTGTTCGAGAACATGGCCAGTGTCTGGACGCATGGCTCGGGTAATGCGGCGAGCCCGTTCGGCCGCATGCTGCTGAACAGCTTCGTGATGGCGCTCGCGATCGCGCTCGGCAAGATCGCGGTCTCCATCATTTCGGCTTATGCGATCGTCTTCTTCCGTTTCCCGCTGCGCAACACGGCGTTTTGGCTGATCTTCGTTACGCTGATGCTGCCCGTGGAGGTACGGATTTTTCCGACCGTGCAGGTTGTATCGTCGATGCACCTCGCGAACACGTACGCGGGGCTCACGCTGCCGCTCATCGCGTCGGCAACGG
Source organism: uncultured Burkholderia sp. (assembly GCA_964425025.1). GTDB lineage: Bacteria > Pseudomonadota > Gammaproteobacteria > Burkholderiales > Burkholderiaceae > Trinickia. The sequence continues at coordinate 28,488 of CAYRLJ010000037.1, forward strand.
CGACCTTCTTGTTTCGACAGTTCTTTCTGACGCTGCCCGACGAGCTGATGGATGCGGCGCGGATCGACGGCGCGGGCGCGCTGCGCTTCTTTCGCGATGTCGTGTTGCCGTTGTCGAAGACGAACATCGCGGCGCTGTTCGTCATCACGTTTATCTACGGCTGGAATCAATACCTCTGGCCGATTCTGATCACGAACGAACAATCGTTGACGACGGCCGTCGTCGGCATCAAGGCGATGATCGCCAGCGGGGATACCGCCACCCAGTGGCATCTCGTGATGGCCGCGACGCTGCTGGCGATGTTGCCGCCGCTCGTCGTGGTTGTCGCGATGCAGCGTTGGTTCGTGCGTGGGCTCGTCGACGCGGAAAAGTAACCGAAGGGGAATTACACGGCATGTCAGGGCTGACTCTTAAGGGCGTGCGCAAGACGTACGACGGCAAACAGTTCGTACTGCACGGGATCGACGTCGACGTGAACGACGGCGAATTCATCGTGCTGGTCGGGCCATCGGGGTGCGGGAAGTCGACGCTGCTGCGTATGGTGGCGGGCCTCGAAAGTGTTTCGGAAGGCGAGATCGCGATCGGTGGACGCGTGGTCAACCGGCTGGAGCCGAAGGACCGCGATATCGCGATGGTCTTCCAGAACTACGCGCTCTATCCTCATATGAGCGTGCAGGAAAACATGTCGTACGGGGCTCAAGATTCGTGGCATCGCGCGCGAGACGATCGACGCGCGCGTCAGTGCCGCCGCGAAGATTCTCGAACTCGAGCCGCTGCTTGCGCGCCGGCCTCGCGAGCTGTCGGGCGGCCAGCGCCAGCGCGTGGGGATGGGCCGTGCGATCGTGCGCGAGCCGTCGGTATTTCTGTTCGACGAGCCGCTCTCGAATCTCGACGCGAAACTTCGGGTGCAAATGCGCCTCGAGATCCAGCGGCTGCATGCGAGGCTCGCGACGACAAGCTTGTACGTGACGCATGACCAGATCGAGGCGATGACGCTTGCCCAGCGGGTCATTGTGATGAACCGCGGTCACGCCGAGCAGATCGGCGCGCCCACCGAGGTCTACGAGCGGCCGGCCACGGTATTCGTCGCGAGCTTCATCGGGTCGCCCGCTATGAATTTGCTCTCGGGCAAACTGAGCGAGGATGGCACGGCGTTCGAGGTGGCCGGGGGCGGCCCGGCGTTACCGGTTGCCGGTGCGGCCGGAGTGGGTCGCGAGATCTCGGGCGGGCGCGATTGGATTCTCGGCGTTCGCCCGGAACACCTGACACCGCGCGCCGGCCGCGCGCAAGCGGCGCTTGCCGTCGAGTCATGCGAACTGCTCGGCGCCGACAATCTGATCCACGGCCGATGGGGGGAGCACGACGTTACCGTGCGTCTTGGACACGCGCATCGACCGGCAAGCGGTGAGATCGTGCCGGTTTCGTTGCCGCTCGAACATTTGCATTTCTTCGATCCGGCCACGGGCAAACGCGCATTTTGAGGGGCTGGCGTATCGCTGGCGCGTGGCGGTGGCATTTCGGCAATCCGGAAGAAGGGGGCGGCTATGACTACACACACCGATATTGCATCGACGGCGCGCATGCCCAACTGGCCGTACCCGCGCGTCGTCGCGCATCGCGGCGGCGGCTCGCTCGCGCCTGAGAACACGCTGGCGGCGATCGATACGGGCGCGGGGCTCGGCCTGCAAATGATCGAGTTCGATGCGAAGCTGTCCGAGGACGACGTTGTCTTCCTTCTGCACGACGATACGGTCGATCGCACGTCGAACGGACGTGGAGCGGCCGCGCACAAGCCTTACCTCGAACTCGCCGCGCTTGACGCCGGCAGCTGGTTCGACGCGCGCTTCGCGGGCGAGCGCATGCCGACGCTCGCTCAAGTGCACGAGCGCTGCGCGGCGCACGGCCTCGCCGCCAACATCGAGATCAAGCCGTGCCGCGGCCGGGACGCTACGACGGGGTGGCAGGTCGCGCAAGAGGCGGCACGGTTGTGGTCGAGCGCGGGCGTGCCGCCGTTGCTGTCGTCGTTTTCGTTCGACGCATTGGCGGCGGCGCGCGACGCGCAGCCGCAACTGCCGCGCGGCCTATTGTTCGGCGAGGTGCCTGCCGATTGGCGCGTGCGGACGGACGCCCTCTCGTGCGTATCGCTGCACGCCGATCATCGAAAGCTCGACGCGCGGCGTGTAAGCGAAATCAAGGCGGCGGGGCTGTACATCCTTGCCTACACGGTCAACGACCCCGCGCGCGCGCGGACGCTCGCGCAGTGGGGCGTTGATTCCATCTGCACCGATCGCATCGACCTCATTGGGGCGAACTTCTTTTCCTAACGCAAGCCGTCGCCCCACCGGGCCGCGATCAGCGACTCCGCGCCATCAGCCAACCCGTCAGCAGCGCGAGGGCGCCGACGACGGCCACCGTCTCCCATGGGTTTTCGCGAATGTAGCCCTGCGCGTCCGTGAGCGTCGACGCGGCGCGGTCGCGAATCGTTTCGCGCGCGTCGTCGAGCCGCGCACGCGCGGCCTCGAGGCGTTTTCTCATTTGGTCTCGCAAAACGGCTGCGTCGGCTTGCGTGCCGTCGGCCAACGTCTGTTCGAGTTCGGAGAGTAGCTCACGCATTTCGCCGCCGATGTCCTGGCTCGCGCGCTGGCCATGGCTTGCAATGCGGCGTGCATGTCGGCCCGCGCTGTTCCAGGAAGTTTCGAGCGCGTCTCGCGTGTTCGGTAGTGCGGTCATGGTCGCTCCGTCAATAATCGATAACGGGATGAACGAACCCGCCAATCCGATGCGGGGAAGAACTCCTGTTGCCGCAACTTCGATGCCAGCGGCGCGCGGCTCCGAGCGGCCGTCGGCGCGACTCCCCGAGGCACCGTAGGCGAGCGGGTGCGGGAAACCTGCGACGAATGACGCGTAGAAAGTGTATCGGCGTGCCTTCTCGGCAGTCGAAATTACAACGCCGCCCTGGAAGGGCGGCGTTATTTAGGCATGCATCGAATTTCGATCTAGGCTTTAGAAGGCGTAGCCGACTTTCGCGAACGTGACGATCGGGTTGAGCCTGATCTTTGCTTGGGATTGAACCGTCAAGCCGAACGGTCCCGCGTTCGTCGAAGTCAAGTTCGCGGTGACGCTCACCGGAATGTAGGAAATCGATAGGCCGGCGAACCAATGCTTATTGAACGAATAGTTGAAGCCCGCGTTGAATACAGGCGCCCAGGAACGATCCGTCGAGACGGAGGTCGGACCGTGCAACACGCCGTTTTGGAACGCGCCGTTCGTAATTTGGGCATCGGTGAACCAGACGCGCGTCACGCCAATACCGACGTACGGGCGGAATTTGTCCGTGGGCTGCAGGAAGTTCCACTTGAAGAGCACCGCCGGCGACCACTGCCTGGCGCTGCCGAGCTTGCCGAAAGCGGCAAGCTGGCCGGTGCCGTCGATGTCGAACTTCGGCGGAATCCCGAGTTCAAACTCTGCGGAAAGGTGATCGGTGACGAAGTAGCCGAGGCTCAAGGCGAGCGTATCGGAACTATCGATGCTGGTGCCGGTGTTGGGTTGATACGCGTTCAGGGTCGTGCCGCCGACGCTCAGCACCTCGAGCGGATCGCTGCTGCTTTGAGGTGCGAAATGGAACCACCCCGACGTCACGTAAAAAGTGCCGGCCGTTTGGGCATGAGCCGCTTGGGCAAAAGCAAGCGCCGCAACCGCTCCTGTAATGGCCTGTTTTAATTTCATCTATGTGCTCCTCCATGAAAGGCCCGCCTATTATGAGTAGAAGCTTTCAAACAAACCAAGCGCGTGTGCTAGAGCATTCTCCCTAAGCGTGGCGTGGATTCGCTCAAAGCCGCGCGTATATTTGCAAACGCTTCTCGGCGACGCATCGTCCCTTGGGGTAATCACCAACGTACTCAACGGAATCCAGCATGGCACGGCTCGCACGTCTTTACGTACCGAAACAGCCGCAGCACGTCATCCTGCGCGGGCTCGATCAACAGCCCGCCTTTGTCGATGAGCAGGATTACGAGCTGTTTGTCGATTGCTTGAAAGCCGCCTCTCGCGATCACCACCTCGACGTCCACGCCTATGTCCTCATGCCGGGCGCGGTACAACTGCTGGTCACGCCCAACGACGAGACCAGTTTGCCCAAGGCCATGCAGGCCGTCGGGCGGCGCTACGTCGCGCACTTCAATCGCCGCTATGCCCGGCGCGGTACGCTCTGGGAAGGGCGTTATCGCGCAACGGTCATCGAGGGCGAGCGTTACTTCCTGCTCGCGAGCCGGGTCATCGAGTTATGCCCCGTGCGAGCGCAGATGGTCAGCGTACCCGAGGACTATCGATGGTCGAGCTATCGACATCACATCGGGCTTACCGTCGATAGCCTGGTCACCGACCATCCGCTTTACTGGTCGCTCGGCAACACGCCGTTCGAGCGTCAGCGGGCCTATAAGGACCTGTGCGAGCAGCCGCTCGACGAGCGCGAAGCCAATGAGCTGCAGCAGGCCACCCTCAAGGGCTGGGTGCTCGGCGGCGATTCCTATCGCGAGTGGGCCGCGAGGGAGGCCAACCGGCGTGTATCGCCGCTGCCGCGCGGCCGGCCCAAGAAAGTGCGCGAGAGTTCGGGGCAAGCACCGCAGGCATCGCAGTCGCAGGCGCCTCACTCGCCCCACACGCCGCACCATTAGTCTAGACAGTTTAGACGGCGTAGCGCGTTTCGTCGGACGAAAACACGCGTCCCGGTATCGGTTGCGCCCATGCGACAAAAGGTTGCGCCCATGCGACAAAAGGTTGCGCCCATGCGACGAAAGGTTGCGCCCATGCGACGAAAGACGGCACCGATGGTCGCCGTTTTTCTTTGCCCTATTTTGATGCGACCCCAATAAACGAGCACCAATTCGATGCATTGGTTTTAATGGTGTCAGATCATCACGTTTTGTTTGCTATTCTATTGATTCGTCGCGTATATTCCGATTTCCGGCGGGTGCCCGTGCCATAAGCGCGTCCCGCCGCGCGGCGCCTCCCATCCCCCGGCTCAATCCGCGACAAGTGCAGTGTTTTGCGCCAGCAGCGCCAGCAGGTAGGCGTCAAAGACTGCACTCATCCCATGCGAATCGGCCGCTACGGCCTCTGATAGACGGTGTCCCCCATGAACGACCAACAACCGATCCATTCGGTCCCCGCCGCCCAAGGTCTGTATGACCCGAGCAACGAACACGACGCCTGCGGCGTCGGCTTCGTCGCACATATCAAGGGCCATAAGAGTCACGGCATCATCGAACAGGGCCTGAAGATTCTGGAGAACCTCGATCACCGGGGCGCGGTCGGCGCCGATCCGCTGATGGGCGACGGCGCGGGCATCTTGATTCAGATTCCCGACGCGTTCTACCGCGAGGAAATGGCGCGCCAAGGCGTGACGCTGCCGCCGGCCGGCGAATATGGCGTGGGCATCATCTTTTTGCCGAAGGAACACGCGTCGCGCCTCGCTTGCGAACAGGAGCTCGAGCGGACGGTGAAGGCGGAAGGGCAGGTGGTGCTCGGCTGGCGCGATGTGCCGGTCGATCACGCGATGCCGATTTCCCCGGCCGTGAAGGCGAGCGAGCCCGTCATCCGCCAGATCTTCATCGGCCGTGGGCGCGACATCATGGTGACCGACGCGCTCGAGCGCAAGCTCTACGTCATCCGCAAGACGGCGAGCCACCGCATCCAGGCACTCAAGCTCAAGCACGGCAAGGAGTACTTCGTGCCGTCGATGTCGGCGCGTACCGTCGTCTACAAGGGGCTGCTGCTGGCCGGGCAAGTGGGCGAGTATTACCGCGATCTGCAGGACGAACGTGTCGTGTCGGCACTGGCGCTCGTGCACCAGCGTTTCTCGACGAACACGTTCCCCGCATGGGAGCTCGCGCACCCGTACCGGATGATCGCCCACAACGGCGAAATCAACACGGTGAAGGGCAACGTCAACTGGCTCAACGCGCGCACCGGTGCGATCGCCAGTGCGGTACTGGGCGACGATCTGCCGAAGCTGTGGCCGTTGATTTACCCGGGCCAGTCCGATACGGCGTCGTTCGACAACTGCCTCGAGCTGCTCGTGATGGCGGGCTATCCGCTCGTGCACGCCATGATGATGATGATTCCCGAAGCGTGGGAGCAGCACACGCTGATGGACGAGAACCGCCGCGCGTTCTACGAATACCACGCCGCGATGATGGAGCCGTGGGACGGCCCGGCCGCAATCGCGTTCACCGACGGCCGTCAGATCGGCGCGACGCTCGACCGTAACGGCCTGCGTCCGGCGCGGTACCTGATCACCGAAGACGACCTCGTCATCATGGCGTCGGAAGCGGGTGTGCTGCCGATTCCCGAGTCGAAGATCGTCAAGAAGTGGCGCCTGCAGCCGGGCAAGATGTTCCTCATCGACATGGAACACGGCCGCATCATCGGCGACAAGGAACTGAAGGACAACCTGGCGAACGCGAAGCCCTACAAGAGCTGGATCGATGCCGTGCGCATCAAGCTCGACGAGATCGAGCCGAAGGCGGAAGACGTGGCAACCGAGCGCCGCGAGGCGGCGGCGCTGCTCGATCGCCAGCAGGCGTTCGGCTATACGCAGGAAGATGTGAAGTTCTTGATGGCGCCGATGGCGCAGCAAGGCGAGGAAGCGATCGGCTCGATGGGCAACGATTCGCCGCTCGCCGTAATGTCGAACAAGAACAAGACGCTCTATCACTACTTCAAGCAGCTGTTCGCGCAAGTCACCAACCCGCCGATCGATCCGATCCGCGAGAACATGGTGATGTCGCTCGTCTCGTTCGTCGGCCCGAAGCCGAACCTGCTCGACACGAACAACATCAACCCGCCGATGCGGCTCGAAGTGTCGCAGCCGGTGCTCGACTTCAAGGACATCGCGAAGATCCGCGCGATCGATCAGTACACGGGCGGCAAGTTCAGCTCCTACGAGCTGAACATTTGCTATCCGGTGGCCTGGGGCAAGGAAGGGATCGAGGCGCGGCTCGCGTCGCTGTGCGCCGAAGCGGCCGATGCCGTCAGATCCGGCTACAACATGCTGATCGTCTCCGACCGCCGCACCGACCGCGACAACGTGGCGGTCCCGGCGCTGCTCGCCACCGCCGCGATCCACACGCATCTCGTCTCGCACGGTCTGCGCACGAGCGCGGGCCTTGTAGTCGAAACGGGTTCGGCGCGTGAAGTCCACCACTTTGCGTTGCTCGCCGGCTACGGCGCGGAAGCGGTCCATCCGTATCTTGCGATGGAAACGCTCGCTCAGATGGCGCAAGGGCTCAAGGGCGATTTGTCGCCCGAGAAAGTCGTCTACAACTTCACGAAGGCGGTCGGCAAGGGCCTGCAGAAGGTCATGTCGAAGATGGGCATTTCGACGTACATGTCCTACACGGGCGCGCAGATCTTCGAAGCAGTGGGGCTCGCGGCCGACTTGGTCGAGAAGTACTTCAAGGGCACGGCATCGAAGGTGGGCGGCATCGGCTTGTTCGATGTGGCCGAGGAAGCGATTCGTCTGCACCGCGAAGCGTTCGGCGACAACCCGGTGCTCGCCAACATGCTCGACGCCGGCGGCGAATACGCCTATCGCGTGCGCGGTGAAGACCACATGTGGACGCCCGATGCGATCGCCAAGTTGCAGCACTCGACGCGCAGCAACTCGTATCAGACTTACAAGGAATACGCGCACTTGATCAACGATCAGACGCGCCGTCACATGACGTTCCGCGGCCTGTTCGAGTTCAAGGTCGAGCCGGCGAAGGCGATCCCGCTCGACGAAGTCGAATCGGCCAAGGACATCGTCAAGCGCTTCGCGACGGGCGCCATGTCGCTCGGTTCGATCAGCACCGAAGCGCATGCCACGCTGGCCATCGCGATGAACCGCATCGGCGGCAAATCGAACACCGGTGAGGGCGGGGAAGACGACTCGCGTTATCGCAACGAACTGCGCGGCATTCCGATCAAGAACGGCGATACGCTCGCCTCGGTGATCGGTAGTGAAGTCGTGCGCGACATCCCGCTCAGGGACGGCGATTCGCTGCGCTCGAAGATCAAACAGGTGGCATCGGGCCGCTTCGGCGTGTCGGCCGAATATCTGGCATCGGCCGATCAGATTCAGATCAAGATGGCGCAGGGCGCGAAGCCTGGGGAAGGCGGTCAATTGCCGGGCCACAAGGTATCCGAATACATCGGCAAGCTGCGCTATTCGGTGCCGGGCGTCGGCCTGATTTCGCCGCCTCCGCACCACGACATCTATTCGATCGAGGACTTGGCGCAGCTGATCCACGATCTGAAGAACGTCAATCCGGTATCGGGCATTTCGGTGAAGCTCGTCTCCGAAGTGGGCGTCGGCACGGTGGCAGCCGGTGTGGCGAAGGCGAAGGCCGATCACGTTGTGATCGCCGGCCATGATGGCGGCACGGGCGCGTCACCGCTCTCGTCGGTCAAGCACGCTGGCACGCCGTGGGAACTCGGCCTGGCCGAAACCCAGCAAACGCTCGTGCTCAACCGCTTGCGTGGCCGCATCCGCGTGCAGGCCGACGGCCAGATGAAGACGGGCCGAGACGTCGTGATCGGCGCGCTGCTCGGCGCCGACGAGTTCGGCTTCGCGACGGCTCCGCTCGTCGTCGAAGGCTGCATCATGATGCGAAAGTGCCATCTGAATACGTGCCCCGTCGGCGTCGCGACGCAAGATCCGGTGCTGCGCGCGAAGTTCCAAGGCCAGCCCGAGCACGTGGTCAACTTCTTCTTCTTCGTCGCCGAGGAAGTGCGCGAAATCATGGCGCAGCTCGGTATTCGCAAGTTCGACGACCTCATCGGCCGCGCGGATCTGCTCGACATGAAGAAGGGCATCGAGCACTGGAAGGCGAAGGGGCTCGACTTCACGAACGTCTTCTATCAGCCGAAGGTGCCGA
>CAYRLJ010000038.1:0-37054 GCA_964425025.1 uncultured Burkholderia sp.
AGACCGTTGCGGTGAAGGCGCCTGGCTTCGGCGATCGTCGCAAGGCGATGCTCGAAGACATCGCGATCCTCACGGGCGGCCAAGTGATCGCCGAGGAAACGGGCCTGACGCTCGAGAAGGCGTCGCTGCAAGAACTGGGTCAAGCCAAGCGCATCGAAGTGGGCAAGGAAAACACGACGATCATCGACGGCGCAGGCGAAGCCGCGACCATCGAAGCGCGCGTGAAGCAAATTCGCACGCAAATCGAAGAAGCGACGTCCGACTACGACCGCGAAAAGCTGCAAGAGCGTGTCGCGAAGCTGGCTGGCGGCGTGGCCGTCATCAAGGTCGGCGCAGCGACGGAAGTCGAAATGAAGGAAAAGAAGGCACGTGTCGAAGACGCGCTGCACGCTACGCGTGCTGCCGTTGAAGAAGGCATCGTTCCTGGCGGCGGCGTTGCGCTGATCCGCGCTCGCACGGCGATCACCAACTTGAAGGGCTCGAACGCCGATCAAGACGCCGGCATCAAGATCGTGCTGCGCGCGATGGAAGAGCCGCTGCGTCAGATCGTGATCAATGGCGGCCTGGAAGCGGGCGTTGTCGTGGCAGCCGTTGCCGAAGGCAAGGGCAACTACGGCTTCAACGCTGCGACGGAAGAGTACGGCGACCTCGTGGAAGCGGGTGTTGTCGATCCGACGAAGGTGACGCGTACGGCGCTGCAAAATGCCGCTTCGGTGGCAGGCCTGCTGCTGACGACGGACGCAGCCGTTGCCGAACTGCCGAAGAAGGATGCCCCGATGGGTGGCGGCATGCCCGGCGGCATGGGCGGCATGGGCATGGACATGTAATTTCTTCGGGCGGCCGCGTCAGGCCGCCAGTCGAAATCGCATGAAGGACGGGCCGCGAGGCGCGTCCTTCGGCCAAGAAAAAACCCGCGCGCGCAAGCGATGCGGGTTTTTTGCCGTTATTGCGTCACCAATTGACTGAACGCACCATTCTCGAAGTCGCATCGCCCAACGGCGGCAAGCTGTTGATCGCGGCGTTCGACTGCAGCGATAATCTGTCCGAATCCCCAAATTAGGGACAATCATCCCTGTATTGAGGAGCGCGCATTTTATCCCTATATTGGGGACTGTCGTCCCTAGATCGAGGATAGCCGTGAGCGTTGCTGACTTCCTCTTTACCCCGAGTCTGCCAAGAGTGCTTGGTGCTACTTTGCTGCACCCTGACCGCAGTTTCACGCTTCAGGAATTGCTGCGGCTGGCGAACAGTGGACGAGGAAGCGCACAGAAGCAAGTGGACCGGTTGGTCGAAGCGGGCGTACTTCGGGAAGACGCCCGTCGAGGTCGACAGCGAAGCATCCGGGCGAATACCGAATTCGCCCTCTATCCGGAATTGCTCAGCATCGCGCGCAAGTCATTTGCTATTGCTGAGCCGCTGAAAGAAGCCTTGACGCCTTTTGCCGACCGCATTGCCTCAGCGTTCGTATTTGGTTCCGTGGCCAAGGGCACCGACAGCGAACGAAGCGACATCGATCTGATTGTCGTAGGGAGCGTTGCTCTCCTCGAACTCTCCGAGGCCCTGCACGCGGCTGAACAACGTCTATTTCGTCCCATCCACTTCTCTTTGTACGAGCCTGAAGAGTGGGCTGCTCTGGTTGAGCACGACCCTGTCATGGCTCAGATTGCACAAGGCCCTACGCTGAGGATACTGTGATGGCGCGCCCCGCTGAATACGAAAATCTCATCAAGACGAAAGCCTTTGCCGCGGTCGGTCCGACGCCCGGGGCGATCGCAGGCTTCTGCGCAATGCAGCGGACTATAAGGCCACCGCCGACGGGCTAGACCCCGCCCGACATCTGCAGATTTTTACCATGGCCTATGAGGGCTATTTCCAGGTTGTGCAGGCCGTACTGGAGTTTTATCAAGTGCGCACTAAGGACGCCGGCCGTAACCTAGCTATTCAGCGGGTATCTACTTCGCTGGGCGTGGACTCTCAAGAATTTTCCTTCATCACGAGGGCCCACGAGCGTCGCAACGGCACCTCTTATGTTTCACCGTTTCCCCCGGTGTCCAAGGCCGAGGCAGCCACCATGCTGAGTATTTTGGCCAAGTATCTCCCCGTTGCGCACACCTTAACGGGTACGCCCTGAGTCCTTTGAACTGACTAAGTCCGTGAGGGCCTCGGCCGCGAAGGGTCTGCGCCGATCGACGGCGACGACGATGCATCCTCTTCATCGCGTGCCCAGAAGAACCGATCCGGCATATAGGCGCCCATGCCCGGACGAAACGCTTGCCGCACTGCCTGATACAAGTACTCCTGCGCTTCGCGCGCCGCTTCGGCGGGCTCCTGCCCGTTTGCGAGCAATGCGGCGACGGCCGCGCCGAGCGTGTCCGTAATGCCCATGAGCCGGTGTTGCGGCCGATCCCACATGTCTTGCCGCAACTGGCCTTCCTCGCTAAACAGCGTGTTGACGAGCCGATGCGTGCCCGTTTGCGTCGACAGCACATATTCCGCGCCCTGCGAAAGCAGATGAGCGATGGCGCCGTCCAGGCTCGGTGCTTCAGCATCGCCGTCCGGCTGTGCGAGCGCGATGAGCGTCGCTTGATCCGCGATCAGAATCGTCGTTTGCGGCGCGAGTAAGTCGGCGATCGATTCGCGCAATTCGTCGGCGGCGAGCACGTGCTCGTCGTCAAGGGTGAAATCGGGCGCGAGAATCAACGGAATATCGTCGTAATCGGACACGACTTCGGCAATGGCGCTGACGACTTCCGCGCGTGTGGCCGCGCCGACCTTGAAGGCCGCGATCGGCATGTCCTCGAGCAGCATGCGCGCTTGCGTGGCGACGACCTCGGGGTCGAGACCCGTCACCTCGTCGCAGCTGACCGAATCGCGTACCGTGTAACCTGTCAGGACCGATACGCCATGGCAGCCCATGCTGGCGAGCGTAAGCAGGTCGGCCTGCAAGCCGAAGCCGCCCGTGGGGTCGGCCAAGCCGAAGGTGAGAACGATCGGAGGTGCGGCACTTAGCATTGGAATAATTGGATCGTGGTAGCCGCGAGCGGCGGGCCGGCCGGCTCGCCTGCGCGGTCGGTTAATTATGCGGCCAATGTGCCCGAATGGCACGGCTGCTAACCCGCATTGTCGGCCCATCGGGGGAGCCTGGCGACACCTGGCGCCGGGGCACGCCACCCACGCGGCGCGCTTCGCGGATTCCTAGCCAGGGCCACCTCAAAAACGGTACCATCATGGCTCTTTGAACGACCGATCTTTCGACGCGATACAAGAATGGAATACAAACAGTGGATGTGCCTGATTTGCGGCTGGATCTACGATGAGGAGGCCGGTTTGCCTGAAGAAGGCATCGCCCCGGGTACGCGCTGGGAAGACGTTCCTATCAATTGGACGTGCCCCGAATGCGGCGCGCGCAAGGAAGATTTCGAGATGGTTCAGATCTGATCGAAGCCGAAGCGGCCCGGGCCGCTGTGGCTTCGAGCCCCTTCCTCTGCCCACCATGCCATGACATCCGTCGATTCTCCGAGCCTTGCGGCTTTGCCGAACCCGCGCGGTGGCGCGGTGCTTGACGCGCAGACCGCGCTCGCCGAGGCGCGGCTGGCCAGCGCGGCTCGGATGACAGTGGTTGGGCCGCTGCTAAGGGCTGCGCAAGCGCTGCGACAGGCCGGTTGGCTGGCTTCGCAGCGCTTTGCCGATGCGCTCGTGCTTGCCGCGCCCCACGCGAGCGATGACTTTCTGCCGCAATTCCAGGCGGCGATCGCCGATTTCCACGCGGCCCTAACACGCCGCAATCTGCGCGAGCTGGCCTGCTCGCCGGTGCTGTTTGCCCATTATCGGGAATTGCACGCGCAGGTCGCGCGTCGTACGCAAAGTTACGCCGTCGCATTCGAGGATCTCGCCCTTGCCGGGCGCGCAATTGCGCCCGCGACGTTTCGCGCAAGTCCGCCGCGGACACTGGCTGTTTTGCGTGCGCGCTACGAGCAGGCGCTGTTGCCCGTACTGAAAGGGGGTGAGGAGGCCGGCGCGGCGCTCGATGAATTGGACGCCTGCGTCGCTGAACTCGTCGGCACCGATCCGTATGACGTTTGGCGCTTGGCTGGCGCTTGCGCGCGTGCACTGCGTGCGAGCGGCCGAGTTCAAGCAGGCGATGCCGAGGCGAAGCGCTTCTATGCTCGCTGTAATTTGTTGCTCGCCGAGCAAGGGAACGGGGGACAACAGGCATCGCGCTCGTTCGTACGCGCGGCGCTCGCGTTGTTGTGGCGCGATTATGCGCTATACGGTGCGGCGGCCGAGGATGCCGACGCGGTCGCATTGCTCAACGATTACGGGCTGACTGTCGACTGGCACGTCGCGGCGACGCAAGCGTCCGAAATCGCCTGGGAGCAAGGGGCCGCACAAGCCGAAGCTCAAGCGGCCGGCGAGGCCGTCATGCGCGTGCTCGGCGCCGTGTCCGTGAACGTTCATGCGTATGAGGATTTTCTGCAAACGGCCGACGCGTCGATGGCAGCGCTCGCCGTGAGCGGCGACGTCGCGTTCGCGCCGGGGATGCCCGATTCAACGGAGGGCGGTTCTTCGTCGGGCGTCGCGCCGGCAGGCGATCCCGCGGCCGCCGAACATGCGGCGCGGGCCGCGTTCCGGGTCGGTGCATCAGCCCAGGCGCTCGGTCTCGGCCACGTGGCGCTGTTGGCCGATGCGCTCGGCCTGGCTTGGCGTCGGCATGCCTATGCGGCGCGCACCGGCTCGCCGCAGTCGGCGCCCGCGCGGCGTCCCATCGAGCAGGCCGTCGAAGCGCTGCGCGCAATGCTGCTGCGTGTGGCGGCCGGTTTCGCGCCAGCCGATTCGGCGGTGCCGCTCGCATTACTCACGCAGGCGATCGAGCGTGCCGTACCCGATACCCATACGGCGCCGGCTGCACCCGTGTCTTAAGCACTGCAAAACTTCCCGATTCTTTTTATCTGTTTTGCTATTTTGCTATTGCTACCGACCGAAAAAAGCCTCCAGGGATGGTTGAAGCCACCGCGCGGCGCGTTCCATGCTGCATCGCTCGAATACGGGTGCGCCGGCGCTTGTTCAAACGGCCAAAGCCGCGGGACACAGCCGGCATGCGTGATAGAGTGCGGGGAACAAAAGGCCACTTGGGCGGCGGGCGCGAACGATGCGCCGTCGTAAAACTCAAGGTTTGCCGTGCGTGCCGGCGCTCACTCGCGGCGTCCAACGTGCACCGTCTTTGCTAAAATTCGAGCCATGTCTAAGAGTAACGATCGCATCAATCTAACTAACCAGTTCCTGATCGCCATGCCCAACATGGCGGATCCTACTTTTTCAGGGACGGTGGTCTATCTTTGCGATCATAGCGAGCGCGGTGCGCTCGGCCTCGTCATCAACCGGCCGACCGACATCGACCTCGAATCGCTTTTCAGCCGCATCGATCTTAAGCTCGAGATCGAGCCGCTGCTCCATGTCCCCGTCTACTTCGGCGGCCCGGTGCAAACCGAGCGCGGCTTCGTGCTGCATGAGCCCGTCGAGGGCAGCGCCTACACGTCGTCGATGGCGGTCACGGGCGGGCTCGAAATGACGACGTCGAAAGACGTCCTCGAAGCGGTGGCAAGCGGCAAGGGCCCGCAGCGCTTCTTGCTGACGCTGGGCCACGCGGGTTTGGGAGCGGTCCAGCTCGAAGAAGAGATTTCGCGGAACGGGTGGCTGACAGTCGAGGCCGATCCGAAAATCGTTTTCGACATCCCGGCCGAGCATCGCTTCGAATCCGCGCTGGCGCTGCTCGGCGTCACGCCGTCGATGCTCTCCGGCGACGCGGGTCACGCATGACGAAAGCGGTCGGGCGTGAGGCGACGCTGCTTGCGTTCGACTACGGTGAAAAGCGCATCGGCGTGGCGATCGGCAATGTGCTGACACGGCACGCGCGTGCACTCCTCGTCGTGCCGAATCGCAACCGCGAGTTTCGCTTCGAAGCCGTCGGCAAGCTCATTGGCGAATGGAAACCCGATGCGCTCGTGGTCGGGTTGCCGAGTCACCCCGACGGCACCCCGCATGAGATGACACAGCTTGCGAAGCGCTTCGGCAATCAGTTGAACGGGCGTTTCAATCTGCCCGTCGCATGGATCGATGAGCGCTACAGCTCGGTCGCGGCCGATCTCGACATGCGCGAGGCCGGCGTCGCCGCCGAAATGCGCGATGCCGAGGCGGCGCGCATCATACTTCAACAGTATCTGGACGGGATTTCCGATGAGCAGCATTGATGCCGAAGCGTCCTACGCGACGCTCCTCGCGCGGATCCGCGATGTCTACGGCGCGTCGTTCGGAGCCGCGGACGGCGCCGTCCTCGCTGGTATCTACAGTGGCGGTGCATGGCTTGCCGAGCGTCTCGCGGCCGATCTCGGCGCGAACTTTTTCGGCGTTGTGAACGTCGCGCTGCATCGCGACGACTATGCGAAAAAGGGGCTGCACAGCCAAGCGAGCCCAACGTCGTTGCCGTTCGACGTCACCGATCGCCGCATCGTGCTCGTCGACGATGTCTTGCATACGGGCCGCACGGTGCGCGCGGCCATCAACGAGTTATATGACTACGGGCGTCCCGCCGCGATCGAACTGGCCGTGCTTGCAGAACGTAGCGGCCGCGAGATGCCGATCGAGGCGCGCTTCGTTGGTGCGCATGCGGATGTCGCCGCCGATGCGACGCTCGTGCTCGAGCGTGCGGGCGAGATGCGCTTCACGTTCCGCACCGAATCGCGCGGCGATTGAATCGTGCAACGCCGTTCACGCGATGGCTTTCCGGCGAGACGCGCGGGCGTTGTGCCCACGCGCTTCGTCCACCTATGTTTGAACTAGACCGACCATGAACACCGTCACCCCGGGCCGTGCCGATCACGGCGGCGAGTCCGCGCCTGCCGAGCGCTTCCGCTACGGCTTCCTGAAGGGCAACCCGCAGCTCACGAAGAGCGGCGAGCTCAAGCACCTGCTGTCGATCGAAGGGCTGCCGCGCTCAATCGTCACCCACATCCTCGATACCGCCGAGCAGTTCGTGAGCGTAACCGATCGCGAGGTGAAGAAGGTGCCGCTGTTGCGCGGTAAATCCGTATTCAATCTCTTCTTTGAAAATTCGACGCGCACGCGCACGACGTTCGAAATCGCGGCCAAGCGTTTATCGGCCGATGTGCTCAACTTGAACATCAACGCATCGTCGACGAGCAAGGGCGAATCGCTGCTCGACACGATCAACAACCTGTCGGCGATGCACGCCGACATGTTCGTCGTGCGCCATGCATCGAGCGGCGCGCCGTATCTGATCGCCGAGCACTGCGCGCCGCATGTGCATGTGATCAACGCGGGTGACGGGCGCCATGCGCACCCCACGCAGGGCCTGCTCGACATGTACACGATCCGCCATTACAAGCGCGATTTCACGAATCTGCGCGTGGCGATCGTCGGCGACATCCTGCATTCGCGCGTGGCGCGTTCGGACATCCATGCGCTAACGACATTGGGCGTGCCGGAAGTGCGCGCGATCGGTCCGCGCACGTTGTTGCCGGGCGGCCTGGAAGAGCTCGGCGTTCGGGTTTATCACAACCTCGACGAAGGGCTGAAAGACGTCGATGTCGTCATCATGCTGCGGCTGCAGAACGAGCGGATGAGCGGCGCGTTGCTGCCGTCGGCGCAGGAATACTTCAAGAGCTGGGGGCTCACGCCCGAGCGGCTCGCGCGTGCGAAGCCCGATGCGATCGTCATGCACCCGGGGCCGATGAACCGTGGCGTGGAAATCGATTCGCAGGTGGCCGACGGCCCGCAATCGGTGATCCTGAACCAGGTGACATTCGGCATCGCGGTGCGCATGGCCGTGATGAGCATCGTCGCCGGCAACAACGACTGAGCCGGCGGCACCCAGGGCCGAACGGCGGAAAGAAGAGCGACGGAAAGACAAAAAGGCAGGGCATGAAGATTCATATCGAAGGCGGCACGGTAATCGACGCGCGAGCGGGCACCGAGCAACGGGCGGACGTTTTCATCGCCGACGGCAAGATCGCCGCGATCGGCGCGGCACCCACCGGGTTCAAGGCAGATAAGACGATCGACGCGAAGGGGCTCTATGTCGCGCCGGGCTTCGTCGATTTGTCGGCGCGTTTGCGCGAACCCGGCTACGAGCATAAGGCAACGCTCGAGTCCGAGATGGCGGCAGCCGTGGCCGGTGGCGTGACGACGTTGGTATGCCCGCCCGACACCGATCCGATTCTCGATGAGCCGGGCCTCGTCGAAATGCTCAAGTTCCGGGCGAGCAAGCTCAATCGCGCGCACGTGCATCCGCTAGGCGCGTTGACGGTCGGCTTGAAGGGCGCCGTCATCACCGAAATGGCCGGATTGACCGAGGCGGGCTGCATCGGCTTCACGCAGGCCGACGTGCCTATCGTCGATACGCAAGTGTTGCTGCGCGCGCTGCAGTACGCGAGCACGTATGGCTACACCGTCTGGCTGCGGCCGCAAGACGCCTATCTCGCGAAGGGCGGCGTGGCCGCGAGCGGCGCTGTGGCCTCGCGCTTGGGCTTGTCCGGCGTGTCGGTCGCGGCCGAGACGATCGCGTTGCATACGATCTTCGAGTTGATGCGCTCAACGGGCGCACGCGTGCACTTGATGCACTTGTCGTCGGCCGCGGGCGTGGCGCTCGTGCGCGAGGCGAAGGCCGAAGGGCTGCCCGTTTCGTGCGATGTCAGCGCGAATCATATCCATCTGATCGACGTCGATATCGGCTACTTCGATTCGCAATTCAGGCTCGATCCGCCGCTGCGGACGCAGCGCGACCGCGAGGCGATTCGCACGGCGCTCGCGGACGGTACGATCGATGCGATCTGTTCGGCGCATACGCCCGTCGACGATGACGAAAAGCTCCTGCCGTTCGATGAGGCGACGCCCGGCGCGACGGGGCTCGAGTTGTTGCTATCGCTGACGATTAAATGGGCCGACGAAGCGGGGCTTTCTTTGGCGCGCGCGTTGAGCCGGATTACCGTGGAGCCGGCGAAGGTGCTGAAGCTGCCCGTGGGCCACATCGAAGCGGGCGCGGCGGCCGATATTTGCGTGTTCGACCGCAACGCCTATTGGCGGGTCGAGCCGCGGGCGCTCAAGAGCCAAGGGCATAACACGCCGTTCCTCGGTTATGAGCTGCCGGCGCGCGTGCGTGCGACGATTGTTGAGGGGCATGTAGCGTACGAGCAGGGTTGAACTGCATCCGACTGCACTGCACTGTACTGCACCTAACGCGCGAATTACGAATTGCAGACCTCGATGAAGCTTGCCTTTGCCAAACTCCGGCTCGTGATGCATCTGTTGCATGGGATGTGGATCATCGCTGTCCATTTCCCACGCATGTCCCCAGCGCGTAAGCTCGAGGTCAATCGGGCTTGGTCGCTCAAGATGCTGCGGCTCGCCGGTATCCGCCTCGTCGTCCATCACGATGAGGAGCGGATCGACCACGGGGCGCTCGTCGTCGGCAATCACGTTTCGTGGCTCGATATTTACGTCGTTAATGCGTGGCGTCCGACTCCGTTCGTTTCGAAGGCCGAGGTGCGGGGCTGGCCGGTCGTGGGATGGCTTGCGCATCGGCTCGGGACGGTGTTCTTGCATCGAGAAAAGCGCCGCGATGCACACCGCACAATGCATGAGATGACGGCCAGATTGAAGGCTGGCGAGGTCATCTGTGTTTTTCCGGAAGGGACCACGTCGGATGGCCTGGGGGTGCTGCCTTTTCATAGCAATCTCTTTCAGGCAGCCGTGTCGGCTGGCTGCCGCGTGCAGCCGATCACTTTGTTCTATGAAGATGCCCAGGGCCGTCAATCGACAGCGCCTGCGTATATCGGCGACCTGTCCCTTGGTGAATCGCTCGATATGGTGCTGCGTGGCGGCGCCTTCACGGCGCATCTTTTTGTGGGGGCACCCATCGCCCCAGCCGCGGATCGGCGAGCATTGTCGCAGCAGGCACGGGACGCAGTATCAGCGGGATTGGCGTGGATGCGGACAAGCAGCCTGCCGCCTGCCGCGCCCGCCCGAGAGCATCCCGATCTATCACCGCCATCCGAACTCGGCGAAGCCGGCGAGCGTTGACCCCGGCGCTGCTGGGCGCTGCAAGCCTCATAGGGTCACGCTTCAGTGTGGAGCAGTGTCTAAAGGGATTGCGAAGGCAATGCCGCTTATTTAGCGCTTCTGCCGATGATCAGGTTGGCGAGAACAATCGGTGCATTCCACCTGGATGACGATTCGCTCGGTCATGTCCGTCGAAAGTTGCACTGCCGATAGGCGGTTGCCCCAAACGCAGCCTGAATCGACAGCGATGAGCCGCTCGCGGATCATCAGACCCAATGCAGCCCAATGTCCGAAGGCGATCGTAGCGTCTTCCGTACGGCGCTCCGGTACTTCGAACCACGGGAAACAGCCGAGGGGAGCCGTTTCTAGCGTACCGTTCGCCGAAAAATCCATGGTGCCGTCGCTCGAGCAGAAGCGCAGCCGGGTGAGTGCACTCAGTGCGACGCGCATGCGGTCCGCCTTGGGTAAATCGAGTGACCAGCGCAGCGGCCTTTGGGAGAAAAGTTCTGCGAGTGTGCGTGCCCAGTCCGGGGCGCGCAGCGCACGTTGCAATTCGTCGGCAAGCTCCAGCGTCAGCGCGACGTCCCACTGCGGCAGGACCCCGGCATGGACCATCAGCATCTCGTTTTCAAAATGGGCGACCGGGCGGTGCCGCAGCCATTCGAGGAGCGCGCCGGCGTCCGGAGCGGCAAGGATGTCATCGAGCGTATCGCCGGGCTTGCGAGGACGGATGCCGGCGGCAACCGCAAGTAGATGCAAATCGTGATTGCCCAATACAACACGCGCGCGTTGGCCCAAGTGGGCAACTTCGCGAAGCGTCGCGAGTGAATCCGGGCCCCGATTTACCAAGTCGCCAACGAACCACAGGGGCGGGGTGCCGTTTTCGGTCGGCAGAGCAGCGAGCAAACGACGAAACGGCGCATGGCAGCCTTGGAGATCGCCGAAGACGAAGGGTAACGAGGCAGTGGGGGGTGTCATCGTGGGTGCAATAGGCTTCACGCAGTCGGGAGCGCCTTGCCAAGGCCGTGGCCCGCGAACGTGTTCGCGATGCGACACTTTTAGCCTGGGCATTGTGTCCAGTTGTTAGTGCGTATGTTTTCTGTCGGCATGCCTTTATAATGGGCATCGTTCGAAATTGTAACAACAGCGGGTTCGGGCGAATTCTTGGTTTTGCCTTCGTTGGGCCTCGGTTGGCGTGACGGAGATGCTCCTCAGCCGCAGCCGCACAATCCGTGCGCGAATACAACCACTCGCCGCGGGCATCGATTTTTTCAGAAGGGAATTTACATGATCCTGGTTACGGGCGGCGCCGGTTTCATCGGCGCCAATTTCGTGCTTGACTGGCTCGCGCAGTCCGACGAGGCTGTGCTCAACGTCGATAAGCTCACCTATGCGGGCAACTTAGGCACGCTGAAGTCGCTTGCTGATGATCCCAAGCATGTCTTCGCCCGGATAGATATCTGTGACGGTGCGGCGCTTGCGGCGCTTTTCGCAAAGCATCAACCACGCGCCGTCGTGCACTTCGCGGCCGAAAGCCATGTCGATCGATCGATCCACGGCCCAGCCGATTTCGTGCAGACGAACGTGGTGGGCACGTTTACTCTTCTCGAGGCGGTTCGTGGTTATTGGAACTCGCTGGATGAAGCCGGGATGGCGGCGTTCCGGTTCCTCCATGTGTCGACGGATGAAGTTTTTGGCTCATTGTCCGCAACCGATCCACAGTTCTCGGAAACCACGCCTTACGCGCCCAATAGCCCCTATTCGGCGACCAAGGCGGGATCTGATCATCTCGTTCGTGCATATCATCACACGTACGGCCTGCCTACGCTGACGACGAACTGCTCAAACAATTACGGCCCCTATCAATTCCCAGAAAAGCTCATTCCGCTGATGATCGCGAACGGGCTGGCGGGCAAGCCGCTCCCCGTCTACGGCGACGGGCAGAATGTCCGAGATTGGCTCTACGTCGGAGATCACTGCAGTGCGATCCGCGAGGTGCTTGCACGCGGTACACCCGGCGAAACCTACAATGTCGGCGGTTGGAACGAAAAGAAGAACCTCGATGTCGTGCATACGCTGTGCGACCTGCTTGATCGGGCTCGCCCGAAAGCGGCCGGATCCTACCGCGATCAGATCACGTATGTGAAGGATCGACCGGGGCATGACCGTCGATATTCGATCGATGCACGCAAGCTCGAGCGGGAGCTTGGGTGGAAACCCGTCGAGACGTTCGAGACGGGGTTGGCGAAGACGGTTCAGTGGTACCTCGACAACCAGGAATGGGTCGACGAAGTCGCTTCCGGTGAATACCGCAAGTGGGTCGAGACGAACTACGCGCAGCGCGCGTAAAGGCTGAAGTCATGGCACGCAAGGGCATCATTCTGGCGGGTGGCTCCGGCACGAGGCTTTACCCGATTACGCACGTTGTCTCGAAACAGCTGCTGCCGGTGTACGACAAGCCGATGATCTACTATCCGCTCTCGACACTGATGATTGCAGGTATTCGCGATGTATTGATCATCTCGACTCCGCAGGATACGCCACGGTTTGCAGCGATGCTCGGCGATGGCAGCCGCTGGGGGATGAATATTCAGTACGCCGTGCAGCCCTCGCCTGACGGTCTTGCACAAGCGTTTATTATCGGCAAGCAGTTTATCGCCGGCGATCCGTCGGCGCTCGTTCTCGGCGACAACATCTTTTACGGACACGAGCTAGCAACTCAGCTCGAGCGTGCCAACGCCTGCACTTCCGGGGCGACGGTATTCGCGTACCACGTGAAGGACCCGGAGCGGTATGGAGTGATCGAGTTCGATGAGCGATTCCGTGCGCTTTCCATCGAGGAAAAGCCGGCGCAACCGCGTTCGAGCTATGCAGTAACGGGCCTGTACTTTTACGACGAGCGCGTGTGCGACATCGCCGCTGACATCAAGCCCTCGCCGCGTGGGGAAGTGGAGATCACCGACGTCAACTCGCGCTACTTGGCCGACGGCCAACTCAATGTCGAAATCATGGGCCGCGGCTATGCTTGGCTCGACACGGGCACGCACGATTCGCTGATCGACGCGGCAACGTTCATCGCGACGCTACAAAAGCGCCAGGGGTTGATGGTGGCGTGTCCCGAGGAGATCGCATACCGCCGCCACTGGATTGACGCCGAGCAGTTGCTCGCGCTCGCGAAGCCGCTGGCCAAGAGTAGCTATGGCGCGTATTTGAACAGCATTCTTACCAATCACGTCGCATGAGCATTCAAGTCACTCCTACCGGGTTGCCCGAGGTCAAGCTGATCGAGCCTAAGGTGTTCGGCGATGCGCGAGGCTTTTTCTTTGAGAGCTTCAATGCGCGCGAGTTCGCCGAGCATGTTCAGGCAGGGGTCGAGTTCGTGCAGGACAATCATTCGCGCTCGGCCAAGGGAGTATTGCGCGGTCTGCATTATCAAATTCAGCACGCACAGGGAAAGCTCGTGCGCGTCGTCGATGGCGAAGTGTTCGATGTCGTCGTCGACGTGCGCCGGAGTTCGCCCCGGTTCGGCAAGTGGGCGGGAGCCATGCTGTCTGCGGAAAACCATCGACAGTTATGGGTTCCACCCGGTTTCGCGCATGGCTTCGTCGTTTTGTCGGAATCGGCGCAATTTCTCTACAAGACCACAGACTTCTGGTATCCCGAGCACGAACGGAGTCTGCTCTGGAGCGACCCCGAAATCGGCATCGAATGGCCGATCGATTTCGAGCCGAACTTGGCGGCAAAGGATGCGGCAGCGGTGCGTTTGTCCGAAGCCGAGGTGTTTGAATGAAGGTACTCGTGACCGGGCGCAACGGGCAGGTTGGCTGGGAGTTGACCCGCAGCTTGGCACCGTTGGGCGAAGTCATTGCCTGCGATCGCACGATGGCGGACCTTACGAAGCCGGACACGCTGCTTTCGTTAATCGCTCGAGTGAAGCCCGACGTCGTAGTCAATGCAGCGGCTTATACGGCGGTCGACAAGGCGGAGACTGATGAAGCGGCGGCCATGGCCGTCAATGGGGACGCGGTCGGCGTTCTCGCTCGGGAAGCACGCAAAGTTGGCGCGATCTTTGTGCATTATTCGACCGACTACGTATTCGACGGAACGGAAGAGCGCGCGTATTCGGAAGGGGACGCGCCCCGTCCCATGAGCGTGTATGGTCGGAGCAAGCTCGAGGGCGAGCGTCAGGTTGGCGACGCGGGCGGCGATTGGCTCGTGTTCAGGACGTCCTGGGTGTATAGCTCGCGCGGCTCCAATTTTCTTCGCACGATGCTGCGGCTGGCCACCGAGCGAGACGCGCTCAGGGTGGTGGCCGATCAGCGAGGCGGACCTACGTCGGCACGAATGATCGCCGACTTGACGGCCCACGCGATTCGCCAATCCGTGCGAGAGCGAGTTGACGGCACGTTCGAGAGTGGCGTGTTCCATCTGACGTGCGCGGGTGAGACTACATGGCATGGCTTCGCGTCAAAGATCATCGATGCGGCACGTGCAGCTCGGCTGCGCCGGCCTGTCACGGCTCAAGCCGTCGAGCCTATCCCGACTAGCGCGTATCCGACCGCGGCTCGCCGACCGTGCAACAGCGTGCTTGACAATGCAAAGTTCGATCAGCGCTTCGCATTGCGGCGCCAGAATTGGGAAGAGGCGCTCGCACTCGTGCTTGATGACGTTTTCGACCGGGAAGCATAGCGGCGTCACCGATCGTGCGTCGGTCGCGATGCGAGAAAGCTGTAGGCGGTTTTTGAGTACTGCGGGCCAGCTCTGGTCCGGACTTTCAGGGGGCGCTCCATCGGCGGCCGGGGCCATGATTCGCCGTGATACACTCGCGGTTTTAGATTGCGGGATCCGTGCACTTTGTCGGCTGAAAGTATCGCGGCGGCATCGCCATCAGTGTCTAGCCGCGGTAGGCGCTTGGGCAGCAACAACGCTTGGACGGCATGAGGGAAGTCCTACTTCCGTTGCCCGCGGGCTTGTCTTGTCGAACGACTGCAAGCAGCCCGCTGCCGGCATGCGTTCGTGTGCGATTAGCACTGTCCCCGCGACTCAATAATGTGTGCGTGTGCGCCGTTTGCTCGGCCCCGGTCAGCGAGCGGCTCTGGCGCATGGAGACGGCGCGCGGTTTGCGCGATTTATGCGGTAAGCATTCCATGAAGCGACTATTCGACTTCTCCGTTGCCTTCTGCATCGGACTCGTTCTCCTCGTGCCGCTTTTGATCGTTGCAGTGGCCGTGAAGTTGACATCACCGGGGCCGGTGCTTTATTGGTCCGATCGCGTGGGCCGACACAACCGTATTTTTCGTATGCCGAAATTTAGGTCGATGCAAGTCGGCACGCCGGCGGTCGCTACGCACCTTCTGACCGACCCCAATGCCTACCTTACGCCTATCGGTAGTTTTCTCCGCAAATCGAGTATCGACGAACTCCCGCAACTTTGGTGCATCTTGGCCGGCGACATGAGTCTTGTCGGTCCACGTCCGGCGCTATTCAATCAGCACGATCTCATTGAGTTGCGCACTTCGGCGGGCGTGCACGCGCTGCGGCCGGGGCTGACCGGCTGGGCGCAGGTGAATGGGCGCGACGAGATACCGATTCCCAAGAAAGTGGGTTTCGATGCGGATTATTTGCGTAAACGGTCGTTTGTATTCGATTTGCGGATTCTCTGGATGACTGCGCTAAAGGTCGTAAAGCGCGATGGCGTCGCCCACTGAAAGTCGATGCCTTCTTGCAAATTTACTTTTTCGACAATCCTGATGTTCGAGAGAATTCTCAAAATCAGCCGCCCCGTCAAAATCGTTTCGATGCTGTTGACGGACGCGATCTGCCTGCCGCTTTGCTACTTCGCGGCGCTCATGTTGCGGCTCGGCATGATCGACGTGGTGACGCCCAAATCCATCTTGCTCGCGGCCGTGATGGCCTGCGTGGCACTCATTTTTTTCGTGCGAGCGGGGCTGTACGGCGCCGTAATACGATTCATCGAGCTGCAGGTGGTTCTGACGATCGGGATGGGGCTTGGCATAGTGGTGCTGGCCGCCTACCTCATCATGTTGCTGTCCGGCCAGGCCGGCATTCCGCGTACGTCACTTGCAATATTCTGGCTGATCGCCTTTACCTATGTTGCGCTTTCGCGATTTGCGGCACGCTCGCTGATGCAGAGGCTGTCCGGGCCCGGTAGCAGGCTGCGTCAAAAGGCGCTCATCTACGGGGCAGGTGCCGAGGGCGCGCAGCTAGCGCAGGCCATGCGTCACAGCCTCGAATACGAGACGGTCTGCTTCATCGACGATGACCGTGCGTTGCGCCACACAACCGTTGCAGGTATTCGCGTCTATGGGCCTGACGAACTCAGGGCGCTGCTAGATCGTTACATGGTTTCCATGATCGTTCTGGCAGACCAGTCGCTGTCGCCTTCCAGGCGCAGCGAGCTGATCGCCGCTCTTGCAGAATACAACGTGCCTGTGCGCGTCCTTCCGAGCATCGATCGTCTTGTGGACGGCAAGATCAGCGTCTCGTCGATACGGGAGTTGGAGCTCGAGGACTTGCTGGGCCGTGACCCCGTTCCGCCGCAGCCGGATTTGTTCACCCGCTGCATTCAGGGCAAGTCCGTGATGGTAACCGGAGCGGGTGGATCGATCGGCAGCGAGCTTTGCCGGCAAATCGTGAGTCAGCGTCCTAAGTGCGTCGTCCTGCTTGACCATTCGGAATTCAATCTCTATGCGATCGAGTCCGAACTGGCGAATCGAGCGCCGGACGTGCGACTTGTGCCTGTGTTGTGCAGCGTGTGCGAGGAGGCGTTTCTCGAGTCGACGCTGAGAGTGTACGCCGTGGATACTGTCTATCACGCGGCCGCCTATAAGCATGTGCCGCTCGTAGAGTGCAACGTGCTGCAAGGCGTGCAGAACAACGTCATGGGCTCGCTCGCTGTCGCGCGCGCAGCTGGCCGAGTCGGCGTGACTTCCTGCGTGCTCATTTCGTCCGACAAGGCGGTTCGCCCGACGAACATCATGGGGTGTACGAAGCGCATGGCCGAACTCATCTTCCAGGCCGCGGCCGAAGAGTTCGATGCCACCTGCTTTTCGATGGTGCGCTTTGGCAATGTGTTGGGGTCGTCTGGCTCCGTCGTGCCGCTCTTCAAACGGCAGATCAAGGAGGGCGGGCCGATCACGTTGACGCACGCTGACATCAATCGTTTCTTCATGCTGATTCCCGAAGCGGCGCAATTGGTCATTCAGGCCGGCGCCATGGCTCATGGAGGCGATGTCTTCGTGCTGGACATGGGCGCACCCGTACGCATCATCGATCTTGCTCGGGAAATGGTTCGATTGTCCGGTCTTTCAGAAAGATCCCCGGAGAATCCGGACGGCGATATCGAGATCAAGATCGTCGGCCTGCGCCCGGGCGAAAAGTTGTATGAAGAGTTGCTTATCGGTGAGGATGTCAAATCGAGCGCGCACCCAAAGATCATGCGCGCACACGAGCGCATGGTGCCTTGGGGCGAATTGCTGCCGGCCCTGGAAGTTTTGCGATGTGCGTGCCGGGAATTCGATGAGGACGGCGTCGTGAAAGTGATTCGCAGACTCGTCCCTGAATATGTGGCGAAAATTGATGTCGACGTCGAAGCAACACCTACATCTTCGTGTATGCCTTGGCGGGTGAACGCTTACTGATTCGAGCCCTATCTGGGCGTGGCCGATAGAGCTTGGCCGGGCTGCGCCGGGGAGGCCATACTTCCCGGCGCAGGCTGGGATCGAATCGGCAGCATGGCTGCCTCGGACGTTCCACTTAAATCTCAGAAAACTGCCGGAACGAGTGCTGCCACCTCTAGGGTGGCCAGCACCGGACTGTCTCGCATGTGTTACGGGCGGCGGCGGACGTATTCGCGGCCCAGAGCGACGATGCCGCCGATCAACACGCCGAATATGACGGCCACCGCGAGGATCTGTGCGGGTCGCGGCGACACCGGGCGCCGGTCGGCTTCGATGGTGTCGAGCACAAAGGTGTTGTACGTGCGGGTCGGGTCGAGCGCGGCATCGACCCTGTGCAACTGCTCCTTGATCTCACGCACTTCCCTGGAGGTGTTTGCCAACAGCAGGCTGCTCAGCACATTGTCTTCTCCCGACTTCTGGCCGTTCTTGAGTGCCGCTTCGCCAATCCGATTAGCGAGTGACGTGGCCGTGTCGACCTCCTGCTGTAGCGACGTCCGATAGGCACGATTCACCTCTACCAGGTGGCCCAGTTCTACGCCATGCTGGCGAATGATGTTGCCTGCAAGGGCGGACATCTCGCCGTTGAGGACGTTGCGGTCGTAGCCACGCGAACGGACCAAAACGAAGTTGGTACCACCCACCGCGATCGCCGTCAGTTCCTTCTTGAACAGCACGGCTTCGGCCGAGCTTGAGTCCTTGATGTCCTTGGGCAGGTAAGCGAACTCCGTCACGCGCGAGGCCACTGCTGTCGGCGGTTCGATGAGACGGTCGCCCTGAGGCGCGGGCTGTCCGGCCTGGCCGACCTGTAACAGCAAGGAGATTTTGTATTGCGGCTTGACGAACTGCAGGATGACGAAGGCGGCGACGAACAGCACGACCGGGCAAATCACTAGCCAGAGCCATTGGCGTCGCAGTCCGCGAAGCAATTCGAGCAAATCGAATTCGTCTTGACGGACGGTAGTTTGGTTATCGCTCATAAGATGACGTCTCGATTGAAAAGGGGGAACGTTTTTGTGTCTGCGAGAAGTGGATGTACGGCCTCTCGCCGAGCGCGTCGGCCACGTGGATCTCGTTCGCTGCCACGACGCGCCAGCGGGTTATCGGTCAAGGTACCAGCGAACGGTCTGCGCCAGACCGTGGTCGAGCGTGCACACCGGCTGCCACCCGGTATCGCGACGAAACGAACTGTCGTCGATGCGCAAGGGCGAGAACAGGCGCTGCACGTCTTCGCGTCGGCCAAGCAAACCAGCCATGGCGCCAAGCAGGCCGGCAGGCACGGGCAACAGGCGTGCCGGGCGTCCCATCAGGTGAGCGAGACGACCGAAGAGGTCGGCGGTCGACACCGGCTCGCCGTCGCGCACGCCGTAGGTGTGGCCGACGACGCCGTCATGGCGCGCGCACGTCATGATGATGTCGACCAGGTTGTCGACACCGATCATGTCGCGCAGTCCGTGTGCCATGCCTAACGGCAGCGGCATCCCCTTGGCGACGATATCGAGCAGTCGCAGGAAGTTGCCGCCATTGCCCGGGCCGTAGACCAGCGGCGGGCGCAGCGAGACGCATTGGACGGACGAGCCGGCAGATAACGCGGCCAGAGACTGTTCCGCTTCGAGTTTCGATACGCCATAGGGCGTGACGGGCCTGGGCGTCGTGGCGTCGTCGAAGACCGCTGCGCCGGAATTCTGGCCCAGCACGCCAATCGAACTCATATTGACGAAGCGGCGCACGCCGGCCGCCACAGCTGCCTCGAACAAGGCTTGCGTGCCGCGCAGATTGACTGTGCGAAAAGCCTCCAGGGGCGCCTGCGCTGTTTCGCGCACGATGTGGGCGCGGCCCGCCAGGTGGATAACCGTGTCGATGCCCTCGAGGGCGGCCTCCCAATGGGTGTTGCCGTTGATCTCGCCCACGACGAACGTGGCGACGCCAGCCGGCACGCGGCCAGCGGCCTGCCGCACGGCCGCGACAACCGGCACGCCGTCACGCGTGGCGCGCTCGCACAGGCGTTGGCCGATGAAGCCCGTGGCGCCGGTGATCAGCCACTTCGCGCTCATCGTGCACGGGCGCAGAACACGCCCCCCCACTTGCGCCAGTAGATGAAGGCCGACTGGATCGTGACCCACCGCAGACGCCAATTGTTGTGCGTGCCACGTGCCCAGCGATGCACGATCCTGACCGACGGCACGAAGCGCACTGCACCAAGCTTGCTTATGCGCCGGCCGATATCGGCATCCTCCAAGTACATGAAGAAACTGTCGTCGAAGCCGTCAATGGCCTGCAGCGCGGATGTGCGGAAGAACATGAAGCAGCCGGTCGGATAGCCGATGCCGTCGATCTCGCGCTCGTAGTCGTGGCCGCGCATCTCGAAGCGCTCGAGCGTACCGCGGAACAGGCGCTTGACCGGCGCCGGTGCGAAGCCACGCAGGAACATGATCAGCAAGGTCGGATCGCGCTTGCACAGATAGTGGCGTTCGCCGTCTTCGCCGCGTACGTCGGGAGAGAGCAGCGCGACCTCGGGGTGCGCGCTCATATAGCCGAGCGCGCGGTCGATGGCATCGTTGTCCGGGAAAATGTCCGGATTGGCAACCAGGTGGAAGTCCGACTGCGCTTCGCGAATGGCGAGGTTGTTCGCGTATCCGTACCCGCCGTTGCGGTCAGAGACGACGAGCGTGGCCTGGCCAGCGGGCAGTGTTTCATCGAGCATTTGACGGATGCGCGGCGGCCACGCGGCGTCGCACGAGTTATCGACGACGGTGATATGCGAATCGAGCGCACGACGCTCAGCGGCGTAGGTCAACGCGGCCTGGACAGACGCGAGCGAGGACGCCAGCAGTGCGAGGTCGGGCTTGTAGACCACGACCGAGATGGTCAGCTTAAGTGGTTCGTTCATGGGTCATGCTTGCGTAGTGCTTGTTTTGCGCGGAAGCTGCGCGGCGAGTGTCATCATGCCGAGGCAAAGGATGATAAAGGCGATATTTGTCCAGGTGAAAGCTTGTGGGGCAAACGACGCCATGATGCAGACGTAGCTCAAGCGCAGGAAGATCAGTAGCGTAAAGGGTGAAATGCGCCAGCGCAGGAGCAAGATGGAAAGGTTGAGCGCGATGTAGAGCACCAGTGCCGCGACCATGGCGCCGCTGATGCCGAACGCCATCAGGAACGGGAAGTACTCGGTGCCGACGTTGATGGTGCCCGCGTCGAGCGGGATGCCGGTGCCGAGCGTCGCGGTGCTTCCGCCACCGGGCACGAACTGGTTGATCAGAAACGTCGCGTTGATGTAACCCTTGGCGAGAATCGAGCTGAAGTTGTAGATGCCGGCGCTGACGTAGAGCAGCAGCCATTTCATGCCTTCCGGCGCATTGTTGTAAATGTCGCTGAACGGCAACGACAGCGCTTCGAGCGTGCCCGATCGCAGCGATCCCAGGAGAGAGAACAACGTGGCGCCAAGCACGCCGAGCACGATCAGCGTCTTCCAGGGAATCGCGCGCCGGCGATACAGGATCATCACCATGACCACCGCGATGATCGACGCGAACAGCCGGTTGCGGTCGAGCACGAGGATCGGGAAGGCGAGGCTGGCCAGGATGAACGTCAACTTGATGACGCGGCTGCGATAGCAGGTCAGTCCGACGACCGGCACTATCCAGACCATGTTCGAAATATGGCGCACGTGAGCGCGTCCGCCATCGAAGGTCGCGTACAGGGTGGGATCGGAAATCAGCGGGATCGGGAACAGCGTGATGTCGAGTACGCAAAACAGCAGGATAAACATCGCCATGATCCGAGCCAGCATGGCCTCCGGCGAGCCGATGAAGTTCACGCTCAGGAAGCGTTCGCGCCGGGGCAGCTGCACGCCGGTCAGGACATCGAGCGCGATCGTGGCGAGTGCCAGGGCGGTGAGGAACGCTAACCCGTAGCCATACTCTTGCGGGATGTTGAACGTCATGAACGTGACGAACGCGCTCAAGAGTATCGGCACGCCGAAATAGATCGACGGCCCGCGCAGGAGACGGTTCATTTATCCCCCGTCGGCGCAGGTGCGCCCACACTGCGCAACGCCGCGCAAAGACGCAGTCCGCCATACGCCGCCATGTGCTTGCCGAGCCCCACCGGATGGCGCGACAGATAGGCGATCTTGGCGTCGATAAGGTGCGATTGCGCACGCATGAGGGTCTGGTACGGCTCGCTGAACAGCGTGGCGCGCCGCTTGGCCACCGACTTCGACTCGCGCAGGTTGCGGATGCGGATGGCCGGATCGGCAACGCGGCAGGTATTGCTCGAATGTACCCGATAGGCGCACACCTTCATATCGATGAAGCCAAGTGCATTGCGGGCCGCGATACGCAAGAAAAAGTCCCAGTCGTCGATCCGCAACGACTCGTTCCAGCCATCGACGATCTGGTGAGTCTCGCGCCGGAGCAGCGGCACCGGACCAGAGACGGCCCAGCGTCCGATCACCTGGCGGATGATGCCGTCGTTTGTGGCGTAGGCCGATTTGTCGGCGCCATGCAGGTCCACCATGGCGCTTTGGAAAATGACGTTGTCGTCGTTGTCCACGACGATGGCGTCGCCGATCACCGCGAGCTTGTCGGGATGGGCTTGCAGGTATTCGACCTGTGCCTGAATGCCGCCGGGCAGGAAATAGTCGTCGCTCGCCCCTAGCTTGACGAAGTCGCCTGCGAGCATTTGGTACAACTCGTTGATCGTGCGGGTCAGACCGACATTCGGCCGCGAACGATACTTGACGGTGATCTCGTGGCCATGCGCGGCAATCCACCGCTCGATGGCTGCTGCGGTTCCGTCGGTCGAGCCATCGTCGATGATGCCGATTTCCTTATTGGGGTACGGTTCCTCGAGCGCGCTGTCGAGACAGCGCGTCACGAATCTCTCGTGGTTGTACGCCGGAATGAGAAAAGACACCAGGGGGTGGTTCACAACGATCCTCTATCAAATTCAAAAGCGATGGCAAGGCACCGGGATCAATTCATTCGCTCGATATACCACCGGGCAACGAAATAGGTGTAAGCGAAATACGCTGCGTAGTTCACCGAAAAGGCATACATAGTGCCAATCAGACCGAAGTGCTCGACAAAGAGATAAACCAGTGCGACATAAGTGGCGCTGAAAAGCAGTTCGGAAAACAGAAAAGCCCTTGTCATGGCCTTCGCCAGCATGATGTACGACAGCACATACGCGGCGATCTTGATGACGTCTCCGACCAGTTGTGGCGCATAGAGCGGCGCTGCCGGTGCAAAGGAACCACTGAATAGCATCAGGGTTACCCAGTCACGCAGCAGATAAACGGAAAGCGCCAGGATTGCTACAACCGGCAGAATATGTCGGTATGCCGAACGTAGTTCAGCAATAAACGCCGGCCTCTCCTTGATCGATGACAGCTTGGGCAGATAATACATGTTGATCGCCATGGTCACGAATAGGAGGTAAGCCTCCGATACCTTCGAGACCGCTTGCCAATAACCGACCTGTTCCCACGAAAAACGCGTTGCCAGATGATCGCGCACCCAAATGTTGACGAGCGGCGGCAACACGGCCGACGTCACCGTCATGGCCGAGTAGCGCGACAGGCGCTTGAACATCGACGCGTCATAGCGTGCACGAAGCAGATGCCACGAGAAATGCGGGCTGCGGTACAACATCGCAAAGCTCACGAACATCAGCGCGGATTGCCCGACGACGAGCGCCAGCAGTGCGCCATATAGGCGGAACTGCCATGCGAGCAGGGCCGTAATCGCGATGTTGATGACGGCGCCGATAATATGGATCGTGGCCACGCGGCGCACATCCATGAAGCCGTTGATGACCGCGACGAAATAATTGTGCAGCGCGATCATCGCCTGGCCGACGGCCAACACCCAGATCAGCGTCTCATACCGGGCGTCGCCGAGCAGGGCCACCGCCAACGTCTTACTGAAGCACAGCGCGAGAATGCCGACTAGGAGCGATGCGCAGCCGGCGTAGAACAGGCCTGCGCCGATCAGGCGGCGCAGGCGCTCGGGCTCATCGCCGAATTCCGCTACGTACTTCGTAATGCCGCTAGCCACACCGCCGCCGGCCAGCACGGCCAGCAGCGACATGATGCTCATGAATTGCCCCATCCTGCCGACGCCTTCGGGGCCGGCAAACCAGGCGACCAGCTTGACCACGACCAGACCGGCGGACAGGCGCGCCGCCGTGGCGAAGGCGGAGTAGATCCCCGCGCGAACGATGCTCATGCCCGAAGTTTCAGAAGCGATTACAGGCGTCGATGACTTGGGCCACTTCGCGGGCCGACAGGGCGGGGCTCATCGGCAGGCTCAGGACTTCCCGGTGGATCGCCTCGGTCACGGGCAGCGACAGGTGGTTGTACTCGGCGTAGGCGGGTTGCTTGTGCGGCGGGACCGGGTAATGGATCTGCGAGCCGACTTCCGCCTCGGCAAGGTGACGCTGCAGCGCGTCGCGATCGTCGCAGCGCACCACGAACAAGTGCCAGGCGTGGGCATCGCGGTGCGTGAGCACAGGCAGAGTAATGCGAGGATTGCGAATACCGGCCAGATACGTGTCGGCTACCTGACGACGCGCCTCGGTCTCTTCCTCGAGGTACTTGAGCTTGACGCCGAGCAGCGCGGCCTGCATTTCGTCGAGACGCGAATTCACCCCCTGGTAAAGGTTGTGATATTTCACGTGCGAGCCGTAGTTGCGAAGCGCGCGCAGCGCTTCAGCCAGTTGCTCGTCGTTGGTGGTGACACCACCGGCATCGCCCAATGCGCCTAGGTTCTTGCCCGGGAAGAAGCTGAAGCCGGCAGCGTCCGCCAACGCGCCAGCCCGCTTGCCACCGACGCTTGCACCGTGCGACTGGGCGGCGTCCTCGATGACCTTCAGCCCGTGGCGTTGCGCGATCTGATTGATCGCCGCCATGTCGGCGAGCTGGCCGTAAAGGTGCACCGGCATGATGGCGCGGGTGCGCGGCGTGATGGCCGCCTCGATGCGTGCCGGGTCGAGGTTGAACGTGCGCGGGTCGGGTTCGACCAGCACCGGCGTCAGGCGATTCGCGGTGACGGCCAGGACGGTCGCGATGTACGTATTGGCGGGGACGATGACTTCATCGCCCTCGTGGATCAGCCCGGCTAGGCAGTAGGCGCGCAGCACGAGGTTGAGCGCGTCGAGCCCGTTGCCCAGGCCGATGCAATGACGCACGCCGCAGAATTCGGCGAACTGTTTCTCGAACGCCGCCAGTTCCTCACCGCCGATATACCAGCCCGAATCGATTACGCGTGCCGCGGCAGCCTTCAACTCGTCCGCATAGCAGCCATTGACGTCCTTCAAGCTCAGAAACGGAACGAAACTCATAGGGTGATCTCATAAAAATCGTGAACGACCGCGCGGGCGCCGAAGCCTTCCTTCTGCGCAACGAGTCCCACGTTGAGCGTGGTGCCGGCAGATTCGGTCGAAATGCCAAAACTGAAATAGCGACGATCGGCGAAAACCGTCTCGAGCAACTGGGCGATCAGGAGGTCTAGACCGCCAATATCGCGAGCCTCATCCGATGCCGCCATGTACTGTGTGTGAACGGTGCCGCCGAAGTCGAACACCAGGGTGCCCGCTAGCAGCACGCCGTCGAGCCTCGCCTCAAACAACCGGATCTGTTCGGGAAAGCGCGAGCGCAGCAGCGTCAGCTCGGCTAGAGTGTGCGTCGGCGCTACGCCGAACTTGCGCACCACGTCTTGCAGCAGGCCGTGGAATTCGGTGAAGTCGTCATTGGAGGCGATGGTCACACCGGCCTTGCGCGCCTTGTTGATCGACCACTTGCGGCCCTTGCTGTAGCTGCGCGGCTGGCCCAGCTCGACCACCGACGACAGGTCGCGGCGAAACAGGCGAGCGTCGCTGCGAAACAGCGCATACAGGTCTTCCTGGCATGGATAGCGGTGGAAGATCTGCGGAATCGCCTTATACACGAGCCGCCGTGCGCCGGTTGCCCGATAGTGATCGCAAAGCAGCTGCATGCCCGTCAGCGTGTCCTGCGCACGCAAGTCGGCGCTGGCCAGGATGCCCCCATAAGTCAGGCCCCCATGGCTGACGATCTCATCGCCGTGGCGGCTCGCCGGAAAGGCGGCAAGAGGTTTGTCCGACAGGCAGATGAACACCGACGCATCTTCGAAGCGATCGGCGTGGTAGTCCATGTAGTTACGATCATGCAGGAACGTGCCCGACCGCGATTTCGCCACGACATCGTTCCACACGCCGCTCTGGGCCGGCTGATAGGGAGTGACCGTGATCATGTTCAGGCGTTCGTAGGGGTGAGCCGGCCGTACGTGTACGCGACGCCGAAGCCGTCGATGCCCATGTTGTTCCCGTTGTAGAACATTAGGATGCGATCGCCGTGCTGGATCAGCGCCGGATAGCACAGCACCTGCGCGTCCCAGGCTTCGGGACCGCGCTCGATGCCGAGCGCGTCGTCATGGCGTTCCCAGTGAATACCGTCGTCGGAATACGCGACCGTCGGGAAATAGCCGCCCGTTGTCGTGCCCGCCGTCGTGTACAAGACGTATTTGCCGTCGATGCGATAGACGCGCGGCCGGCCAATACGATACTCGGGGGCGATCGGCTTCAGGCACGACTGGCTGTGATGCGAGATGTCAAGCAGGTCGGTCGCTTCCACATAACGGATGTGATACTGCGGGAACGGCTTGCCGTTGATGATTTCCC
Organism: uncultured Burkholderia sp.; assembly: GCA_964425025.1. Classification (GTDB taxonomy): domain Bacteria; phylum Pseudomonadota; class Gammaproteobacteria; order Burkholderiales; family Burkholderiaceae; genus Trinickia. The sequence goes on from CAYRLJ010000038.1 coordinate 26,472, forward strand.
AGTCGTCGCCAACTGCGAACCAGAGCTTCCAGACACCATCTTCGAAGTGGGCCGTGTGAATCGCGCCGATGGTATTGCCGTTGCGGGTACGGTCGATGATGGGCGCCTCGGAGAGGCGCTGGAACGTCTCGCCGTTGTCGGTCGACAGGGCCACGCCGCTGAAGGCCAGGAACTTGGCCTTCTTTACCTGCTGGAAGCCCACGTAGAACATGTAGATGCCCTCCGGGCGTGCAACGACGTCGCCGAGGATGACCCCGTTGTCGTCGAAGCAGCCGTCGCGGCCGATATCAAGCGCAGGACGCTCCGAGACGCGCACGACCTTGAGCGGATCGTCGGCGAGCACGTCGACGAAGCCAATACGGCTAACGCCCTGGTCGTCCCGAAATCCGGCATAGACGCGGATGATCTCGTCGTTGAGGCGAAACGGCGTCGGCGTCAGCGCAGAGTTGCTGAGCCACGTGCCATTGGCATAGGCCTTGGCGTCGAAGGCGAGGCCAAGTTTGGTCCATTTGAACATAGGGATACTGAATCAGAATTCCGCTTCGAAGCAGGTCTTACCGGGTACCGCGCGTGCGGGCGAGCTGACGTAGATGCGCTCGGCCTCGGTGTCCTTGGCGATCAACGCGCCCGAACCGACGACGCTGAACGGCGCAATCTTGATGTTGTCGTTGACGGTGACGTTCACGCCGATGAAGCAGTTCTCTCCAATGTCGCAATAGCCGGAAATGACAGCGTGCGAAGCGATGAACACGTTGTCGTGAATCACGGTGCGGTGGCCGACGTGATTGCCGCTCCAGAGAACACAGTTGTTACCGACCGTGACGAACGGTTGGATGACATTGCTCTCGAAGATGAAAGTGTTCTCTCCGACCACCGCGTTGCGCCACGCGAAGGCGCGCGAGCTGATGTAGGTCGCGAAACGATAGCCCTTCGCTTTGGCGTCCTGATAGAGGCGCGTGCGCAGCCGGTTCATGTCGGACGAAGGGATCGCCACGAAGGCGGTCACGTCGGCAGCCGGGTACTTTGCTTCAAGGTCTTCATAAGCGACCACGGGCAAACCGCAAAGGGTGGCCTCTTTCAGGTACTGGCGCTCGACCGCGAAGGCGACGACGTCGTAATCGGAATCATGCGTGAAGTACTCATGGGCAATCTGTGCGAATTCGCCAGCGCCGATCAAGACCAACGGCTTGCTCATACCTTTTCTCCTCGTGCGATCGAAATGAACTCGTCGTAGTCACGAATGTAGTCATCGGGATCGTAGAGCTGGTCCGCGAGGACCATCAGAACGCAATCCTCGCTGAAGTCGTACATCTCGCGCCAGATTAGATGGTCGAGGTAGAGCCCCTGGACCGGATCGTCGAGCAAGACTTCCGCTTGCTCGAAGCCGTCATCCAGGTGAAAGCGAACGGAGCCGCGTACAGCGATGGCCAGCTGCTTTAGGTTCCGGTGCGCATGGAAACCTCTTCTGACACCGTCCTTGGTATCGAAGAGGTAATAGACACGTCTTATCGCGAAAGGGACGTTCTTCGCCTCTTCCAAGGCAATTAGCATGCCGCGATCGTCGCCATGCTTTTGTTGGACAATTCGCTTGACTTCCATAAGCCTCTCAAACGTTTCGGGAGGAATTCCCCTGGGCGACAACGACTTGGATCATCGCGGTGACAGTGCCGGATGCAGGCGCCGACAGAGGTTTTCAGGCAGCTCGGTGCAGGCGCGCGCGCGACCGTTCTAACGGGAATCGACTGCGCGCCATCGAACACAATCCGTGCGATATGATACCCGATAAGAAAAGCCGCACCGGTTGCCAAGGCGCCACGACGGCGATCGGCAGTTTCGCGGCCGTGTCATCGTCATGCGGGTAAGCGCGGCGAGGTTGGATTCGTCACTCGATCGCAGGACATCAACCATCCCTCGTCGAATACCCCCGTCCCTGGACGAGGCATGCGCTGCGGCGCGCGGAATTGCGCCAAATGCCTTTTGTCACATCGTTCTGGTATGATGCCGCGACTTGGCGACGCCGAACTCCCGTCCAGCCCTTAGGTCTATGGCATCGAAAAAGAGCATTCACAAAATCACCGGCGTTATATGCGTACTCCTAGTGGCAGCACTTTTCGCATATAACTTCAACCACGGCGAGCGAATCCAGTATCAGGACGGTCTTGGGTGGGATGGGGCAGCATACGCCGACTGGGCGCAAAGGCACTCCTATGAGGTCGTTACGAGCGGAAAAATATCGGCCTACTACATAGGAAGATTGCTACCCTCATTGATCATCCATAACGTGAGCGCGCTGTTCGGGTACGACATCCGCAGCACCCCTCGCGTCATTCACGCCTTCTATATATACAACTTCCTCCTTCTTTTATTGTCGGGATATTTCCTCTTCCTGATAGGTCGGCATTTCAAGTGGAATCTCGCCACCTACTTCCTGGGTGCTACCGCATTATTCATAAACTATCCCATACTCAAAAATGCGTCGTACAACCCGACTCTCGTCGATGTATCGGGATTTACCACTGGCCTGGCAATCTTCTATTTTTATTTGCGGAATAGGATTGTTTCGTTAACGATTGCCATACTCATGGGTGCGTTCATTTGGCCAACGCTTCTATATGGCGCCATCCCCATGCTTGCGATCGGCAACTCACCCTTTAATTCCGGCCGCATTCGCCCTTCCACCCATGTGCTGGCGGCACTTATTCCTGTACTGACGATGGCGCTCGTAGCCAATCTGTACTTCATCGAAGGTCTAAGGCAAACCCCGGGCACAACCCCCATCCGCATTCCGCTTTTGCCCGTCAGCATTGTCTTGCTGATGGGCTACATGTATTTTGCCGCGCGCCCATTTGTCGACGTGCCAGCTTGGCTCGCCGCATTGAAACAGTCACGCTGGCAGCGAATCTTGCTGGCCGTCGCGCTATTCGTCGGAGTAAAGTGGGTCATCGGTCGGCTTGCGGCACCCGATGGCGATCCGTTGACCATTACTTCGTACATTGGGTTGCTCACCCAGGCATCGCTTGCAAATCCGCTGGTCAACGTGGTTGCTCATGCCATGCACTATGGCCCCTTCTATCTGCTGATCATCTTTCTGTGGCCGCAAGTCTGCGCGGTGGCAAAGGAACAAGGCGCAGGCTTGGTGTTCTACATCGCGCTCTTTGCTGCGCTATCGATCGGTTCCGAGTCCCGGCAGTTCATCAATGCATGGCCGATCTTCGCGATTCTCGTATGCGAGGTCCTGCATCGCAAGATGCGTGACGACAGCTGGTTTTTCGTATACGGCGTCATGCTACTAGCGGCCGCCCTATCGCGTTTTTGGTTAAGCATCAATGTCGGACCCTGGAAAGGCGACTTCCAGCACTTCCCGGAGCAGATGCTATTCATGTACTCCGGCCCATGGATGTCCAACCAGATGTATGAGGTATTTCTTGCCATCACGTTGATCTCTGGCGTCGCTGCTGTCTCGCTTCTCAAGAATATCAACCAGGGTGTTTCTGCCGGCATTGGCACCCGATCGACGGAGCAAGTGTGAAGAAGCTTTCCATCATCGTTCCCGTGTACTTCAATGAAGGTTCTTTGCCCGACCTTTTTACCAAGCTGGCTTTCGTTGAGGAAGAACTGCTGAAGCGCGAGGTCTCGCTCGAGCTCATCTTTGTGGACGACGGCTCGGGCGACAAATCGCTGTCTGTTCTTAGGGCGTTCAAAATCCATCGGCCGGATACCGTTGTCGTGAAGCTGAGCCGCAATTTTGGCGCCATCAGTGCGGTGAAAACGGGAATCCAATATGTGACGGGCGACTGCTTTCTGTTCCTAGCTGCCGATCTGCAGGACCCGCCATCGCTCATTCCTCAGATGGTGGACTTTTGGCTAAAGGGCGAGAAGTATGTCATCTGTGAGCGGACGGAGCGGGACGACCCGCTGTCTTCGACGATATTTGCGAAGCTCTACTACCGCATGCTGCGTACCTTCGTGATCAGCACATACCCCGAGAAAGGGTTCGACCTGGCCCTGATGGATAAACTGTTTCTTCCGTACCTCCGTGAGAGCGGGAAACACATCAACTTCCCGCTATTCCCGTACTGGCTGGGAATCAAACCACAAGTCATCCAATACAAGCGACAGGCCAGAGAGCACGGGAAATCACGATGGACGTTCGGCAAGAAGATGAAACTGCTGATCGACTCGATATTCTCGTTTTCATTTGCCCCAGTCCGAATCATCTCGATCATCGGCGCCATAGTTTCGTTCTGCAGTTTTTCCTATGGCATTCTGGTCGTGATCAGCGCGTTGCTTGGCCGTGTAGCCGTGCCGGGATTCGCCACCGTCGTTTGCCTCATTTCTTTCCTGCTGGGCCTGATCATCGTGACGCTCGGAATCATCAGCGAGTATGTCTGGAGAATTTTTGATGAAGTCAATAAGCATCCCTACTCGGTGGTGGAAGAAGTACTTTAGTCACGAATTCGTCAGGTTCTTGCTCGTTGGAATGGCTAACACGGTGTTCGGCTATGTTGTCTACGCCGCGCTCCTGACGTTTATCGGCTACAAGCCGGCATATACAGCCTCGTTCGTCCTCAGCGTCCTGTTTTCATATTGGCTCAATTCACGGTTTGTGTTCGGGGTGAGACTGTCGATCAAGGGGCTACTTCGCTTCCCGATCGTCTACCTAGTGCAATATGTCCTAGGGATTGTGCTGATGTTCGTTATGGTGGAAAAAATAGGAGTGTCGGCTTACTTTTCCCCGCTGATCGTCATCATCGCTACCATCCCCGTGACTTTCATTCTCTCGCGCACCTTGTTAAAGGGAGCGGACACTGGGCGGGCAGAGTAACGGTCAGAAGCCACAGTCTACGAACGACGATGCCTCCTGCGAAACACCAGCCACCTTGGCGACTTGAATCTTACGATGCTCGCATATAGCCAGACGTACGTTGCTGCGAACAAGACTACAAAGCAGAATAGGTGCAGCGTATGTCGCCAGAACAGCGTGGCCGGAATGACTCCGATAAGGCACAGCAGCCACAGATAGGGTGACGTCATTGAATTGCGCTGCGTGAGTTCATGCGCCGTCGCAGACCCGACAGCCCACCGCATCAGCCGCTTGTACACGAGCATATGCAGGTGCACGCCATCGGGAATCCCAGGCGACATCCCCCTCACGAACTTCTTCCGGTAGATCGAGAAGCACGTCTCGAAAACTGGATAAACGAAGAGAAGCACCGGATACCACGCCGACACTTCGCGATGCCGCATGACGAGCAGAATCGCCAGTTCGGCTAGCATGAAGCCGATGAAGTAGGCCCCCCCGTCGCCGAGAAAAATCAACCCAGCCGGGAAGTTCCAGATGAAGAAGCCGAGCACAGCGCCCATCATGATCAGCGAGGCTGACAGAACGATCGGATCGCCGAGCCGAAACGCCACATAGGCGAGCGACGCGAACATCATCAGCGCGACCATGGATGCAAGGCCGTTGAAGCCGTCGATGATGTTGACGGCATTGGCGAGGGCCGCCACGGCCAACACGGTGACAACGAACGAAATGGCCGCATACGAGAGCAAAAAATCGAGCGGCGGCACGCTGATGCGAATGACGGCCACGTGCAGCGCGAAATACGTGATTGCGGCCGCGGCCATGGTCGCGAGCAGCCGAACCGACGGCGAGACCCGTTTCGTGAAGTCTTCGATCAGTCCCGATGCGAACGCGGGCAACCCGCACGCCGCGAGCAAGAGAATGCCGTAGGCAACGGCGGGGTAGGGATCGAGCAGTTGCAGCGTCGCGCCCACGAGGCCGATCAAGATGCCGACGCCGCCGATGCGCGGCACCGGCCGCACGTGGAATTTTTGGACGCCCGCCAAATCGCTGTCGATGGAAAACTTTCCGTGCACATGTGCAAAGCGCACGATGAGCAAAGTCACGAAGAGCGAAATGAGGAAGCCGAGCGCGAAACTGAGCATGGTCGTGGCATGTGGGCGAACCGGCGAATTATACCGGCTACCGCTGCTGCCACGCGTGTGGCAGCGGCCGAATCCGCCAAGTCCGTCGGCGTATTCGCTATGCCCGCCTAGCGTTTTCAACGGTCCGCGCCGATGTTGCGGCGCGGACCGTTTAGGCAAACCCCCGCGGGTTCATCTCCTGCCACCGCCAGTGATCCTCGCACATCCGTTCGATCCCATACTGCGCCCGCCAGCCGAGCAGGCGCTCGGCGGTTTGTGTGCTGGCGAAACAAGCGGCGATATCGCCGGGCCGCCGCGCGACGATCTCATACGGCACCTTTCGCCCCGATGCCGCTTCGAACGCGCGCACGACTTCGAGCACCGAATAGCCGCGCCCCGTACCCAAATTGACGACGAAGCTGCCATGGGAATCGAGCGCATCGAAAGCCGCGGTATGCCCGCGTGCCAGATCCACCACATGGATGTAATCGCGCACGCCCGTGCCATCGGTCGTATCGTAATCGCCGCCGAACACGCGCAGCTTATCGAGCTTCCCGACCGCAACCTGCGCAACATACGGCATCAAGTTGTTCGGCACGCCCGACGGATCTTCCCCGATAAGCCCGCTATCGTGCGCGCCAACCGGATTGAAATACCGCAGCGTGGCAATGCGCCAGCTCGAATCGGCGTGTTCGACGTCGCGCAGAATTTGTTCGGCGATGACCTTCGATTGGCCGTACGGATTCGTCGCGGACAGCGGAAACGATTCGTCGATGGGCGAGCGCTCGGGTACGCCGTACACGGTTGCCGACGAACTAAACACGAGCCGTTTGACATCGCGAGCGCGCATCGTCTCGAGCAGCACGAGCAGGCTATCGACGTTGTTGCGGTAATACTCGATCGGCTTGGCGACGGATTCCCCCACCGCCTTGAGCGCCGCGAAATGAATCGCCCCGGCGATCGCATGCGCATCGAATACTTTCGCGAGTGCGGCTTCATCGCACGAATCGATCTCGTAGAAAGGGACGGGGCGTCCGGCGATTCGTTCGATGCGCCGCACGGCTTCGCGCTTGCTGTTGACGAGGTTGTCGACGATCACCACTTCGTAGCCGCTCGACATCAGTTCGACGGCTGTATGCGAGCCGATGAAGCCGGCTCCTCCGGTTACGAGGATGGCGCCTCGTCGTCCATTCGATGTCATCGTTCCTCTCCGTACGTAGCTGTATCTATGTAGCTTCAAATACGCTGGCGCCGGTAAGCGCGTGCAGCGTTTGTCGATAGCGTTCGATGACGAGCGCCTCGTCGAATTCGGCCATCACTTTTTGCCGTCCGCGAAGTCCCATCTCGCGGCGCGCGTGCGCATCCATTTCCAGAATTCGTGCGATTTTATCAGCCAAACTCTGCGCGCTTCTGACTTCGCACAGCAAGCCCGTGACGCCGTCGTCGACGACTTCGCGGCAGCCCGGCACGTCCGTGGCAACGACGGGCCGTCCCATCGCCGACGCTTCCATCAACGTGCGCGGCACGCCTTCCCGATAGGAGGGCAGCACGACGCAATCGGCTTGCGCGATGAAGGGGCGCACGTCGTGCGCTTCGCCGAGATATTCGACGACACCGTCGCTTTGCCAGCCGTCGACGTCAGCCTGCGTGATGGCGCTCGGATTATCGACCCCCACAGGACCGAGCAGTTGAAACTTCGCATGCGGATAGTGCGTACGTAGCATGCGTGCAGCTTCGACGTATTCGCCGACGCCCTTGTCCCACAGCAGGCGCCCGATCAGTATGAACGTGACGTCGTCACCCTGCGGCAGGGGCGTTAGACCGAAATGATCGATGTCCACGCCTTCGCCATGGAGCAGCTTCGCGCGCTCGGGGCGAGCCAGCAATCGTTCGCTCAGGAATGCCGTGTGATCGTCGCGATTGAGAAACCACACTTCGCGCGGAAAGCGGAACGCGAAGCGATAGAGTGCCTTGGCGACACTTGCTGCCCGGCTCTTTTGAATGAATACGTAGCCTAGCCCCGTCGTGACGGCGATCGACGGCGCGCGCGCGAGCCACGCGGCGACGGAGCCGTAGATATTAGCCTTGATCGTGTAATGGAATGTGACGCTGGGCCGAATTGTCCGATAGTGACGATAAAGCGCGGCGAGCGTGCGCAGATCGTCGAGCGGGTTCGTGCCTTTCGAGGCGACGGGCAGATCGATGCATTCACAACCCATCTCCTCGAGCAGAGGAAACGTGCGATCGCGCGGCGCGAGCACGATCACTCGCACGCCGCGTGCAACTAGCATGCGGATCACGCCTTGCCGGTACGTGTAGATGGCGAAGCCCGTGTTGCAGACGAGGCAAATCGTAAGCGCTTGCGCCTGCTGGGTGGCGACGGTACTCGATGCGTTCATGCGGTGCTTTAAGCGGTATGCGTCGCGAACAGCGCGCGCTTCATCGTTCGGAGGGCGGCATAGGGCGTCACGAAATGGAGTAGATTCTTTGCGAGGCCGAGCCAGTCGTAGACGTTGGCCGCATCGAAGTAGCGCCATTGCAGCTTCAGCGTCGAGACGATTTGACTACGCCGCTTAGTCGCGCTGATGCCGCCTTCGTTCAATTCGTAGTAAAGCCCCAGTTCGGGCAGGTTCGCGCAGTCGTAGCGCTCCATCAGCCGCAAAAACAGATCGAGATCCTCGGCCGCGCGATACGCGACGCGATAGTTGCCGACCGCGCGCACCGCGTCCACACGCAGCATCATCGCGGGATGCACGAGCGAGTTGCGGAAGAACCGCAGACGCCGCACGTCCGCGGGCTCGGTCGCGGGGCGCAGCGAGAACAGCGGCGCGCCGTCGCGCGACACGACTTGCGTCCACATGCCGAGTCCGGCCACGTTGGGGTGCGCTTCGAGGTAGGCGCGCTGCTTGATCAAACGGCCCGGGGCGGCGAGGTCGCCAGCGTCGATTCGGGCCGCGTAGCGATAGCCGCGCGCGGCCAGCGCTTCGATGCCCGCTTGCAATGCGCGCTCGATGCCGCCGTTTTGCGGCATGCGGACGATCTCGACGTCCATGTTCGGCAGCGTCGGTGCCACGATCGGCGGGGTGCTGCCGTCGTCGACGATCAGTGCGTGCACGCGCGCGCTTTCGACGAACGAGGCGAGCGTGCGTTCGACGTCCGCTTGAGCGTTGTAGGCCGGCATGAGGACGGCGACGTCAAGTAGCATGTCCAGCGGTACGGAACGGGCAGGGGGCGTCGTCATGAGTAAAGCTTGTAGCGAATGTAATAGACGTTGACGGCAACGGCCGCGCAATAGCCGGCGGCAAGGCCGGCTATTGCGCCGTAGGCGCCGATGCGCGCGATGGCGAACAGATTGACGGCGAATGCGACGGCCAGCGCGAGCAGCCACTTCGTCAGGAGTACGAACTTTGCCTGATACTTGAGCAGCACGAGATTGCCGATGGCCTCGATGCCGGCCGGCACCGACAGCCAAACGCACCAGCGAAAGATCGGAATCGCGGCAGCGTAATCGTGGCCGAACACGCGTGTGATGACGAGCGGCGCGAGTACATCGAGCACGAGTGCGCCCGAGATCATCACGAGCGCGGCAAGCAGCATTAGGCGGATGATGTTGCGCATCAACTGCGCGCGTTCCTGTACGCGATAAACGAACGCCGGCGCGATCGTTTGCGCGAGCATGAGTGCGAGCGCGATCCAGTTCTCGTTGATTTGCTGCGCGGCTGAGTAGCGGCCGAGGTCGGCGAACGAAATCGCGCGCTCGAGCATCAAGCGGTCGAGCTTCAAAAACAGGTACATGCAGACGAGCCCGACCCAGAACACGGTGCCGGCACTCGCGAAACGGCGCAAAAGGCTGGGGTCGACGCGCCAGCCGAGCTTGCCGCCGTGACGGCGGGCGTAGTAAGCGAGCAGCACGGCGCCGCTAACGGCGGCCTCGACCGCCCAGAGCCAGGCGAAGCTAGGCGCCGCGAGCGCCAGGCGTACGAACAAGTAGACGAGCGCGAGCTTGGCGAGCGCGGTCATCATGCTCGTCACTAGCTGGGGTTTGCTGTAGGTCAGGCTTTGCAGCCACGAGTTGACGACGCCGATGAACGGCTCGCGAAACAGCATCGTGACGGCAAGGCCCGCGAGCATCGCGCCGACAACAGGGTCTGTGAGGCCCGCGGCGATGCCGGCCCAAGTGGCTGCGAGCGCAAGCACGGAGACCGAGAAACGCAGGACGAACGCGCTGCCGAGCACCGTGCCGAGTTCGGTTTCCTCACGATGGACGATCGTGGGCACGAGAATTTCGGCGCCGCAAACCCAGGTGATCGGCGCAAGCACGAGCAGCAAAGTGTTCGCGTATTGCCACTTGCCGAACACATCGGGCCCGAAGTAACGGGCCAGCAGCCCCGAAACGGCGATCGCCACGACGATTTGCGTCAGCCGCTCGAAACCGAGCCAGACGATATTGGCCGCGGCTTTCGCGATGTCCGGATGGGCGATGCGCCTCAGCATGGGATGACAGGCAGGAATCTTGCATGCCGCGCTCGCGCCGGCGGGCAATTGTCGCGCCTTTCGGCCGTGATCTCGTACGGGCGTTTAACGAAGAGGCCGATGCGCATTAGAATGGGCGCGACGCGCGCCGTCCGAAAAAACCGCAATTATATGTGCGTTGC
>CAYRLJ010000039.1:0-8043 GCA_964425025.1 uncultured Burkholderia sp.
AAGGACATGAGCATGGTGTTCCAGTCGTTCGCGCTGATGCCGCAGCGCACCGTGCTGTCGAACGCCGCGTTCGGCCTCGAAGTGGCCGGGGTAAGCCGTAAGGAGCGCGAACGCCGTGCGCTCGAAGTGCTCGTTCAAGTCGGGCTTGCGCCGTTCGCGCACAAGCTGCCGCGCGAGCTGTCGGGGGGCATGCAGCAGCGTGTCGGCCTCGCGCGGGCCTTGGCCGTCAATCCATCCTTGATGATCATGGACGAAGCGTTCTCCGCGCTCGACCCGCTCAAGCGCAAGGAGATGCAGGACGTGCTGCTGCAATTGCAGCGCGAGCATCGGCGCACGATTATGTTCGTGTCCCACGATTTGGAGGAGGCGCTCAGGATCGGCAATCGCATCGCGATCATGGAAGGCGGCCGGCTGGTGCAAGTCGGTTCGCCGCGCGAAATCGTCGCGAATCCCGCCGATGATTATGTCCGTGCGTTTTTTCAGGGCGTCGATACGAGCCGTTACATGACGGCGGGCGATCTGGCGCAGAAGGACGCCGTGCCGACGGTATCGAAAGTCGATGCCGCCAGCGTCTCGTCGAAGTGGGATGGCGGTGCGCAATACGCATTCGTGCTCGACGCTGAGCGCAAGATCCGCGGCTTAATCACGCGCGACGGCGCAAGCGCTAGCGCCCCGAGCGTGCGTCCGGTCGAAAGCATTGCGTGCGACGCCACGCTCGACCACGTGGTCGAGCGCGTGTCCGCGAGTGCTCACGCGCTTCCCGTCGTCGACAACGACGGCTGCTACTGCGGCTCGGTCGACCGTGCCGCGCTTCTGAAAGCCATCACGCGATCGCGAGGTTCCCATGTCTGAACTTATTCCAATCGGTAGTTGGGTCGATCAATCCGTCCATTACCTGCTCGACCACGACTCGAATACGTTCGATGCGATCGGCCGCGCGATCGACGGTCTGGCAGCCGTCGTCGAGCATGGCCTGCAGGCCATACCGATGTGGCTCATGATGGCGATCTTCATCGGCATCGGGCTGTGGCGCGTCGGTTGGCGCTTCGCGCTGTTCACGACCGCATCGCTGTTGCTGATCTTCGCGACAGGGTTCTGGGACCAGACGGTGGTGACGCTCGGCCTCACGCTGTCCTCGACGATCATCAGCCTCGTGTTCGGCATCCCGCTCGGCATCTGGGCGGCCAAGAGCAAGCTCGTCACCTCGATCGTGCGTCCGGTGCTCGACCTCATGCAGACGATGCCCGCATTCGTCTATCTGATTCCGGCTGCCATGCTGTTCGGCCTGGGCCGCGTGCCGGGGATTCTCTCCACTGTGATCTTCGCGATGCCGCCCGCCGTGCGCCTGACGAGTCTCGGCATTCGGCAGGTGAACATGGAGATCGTCGAAGCGGGGCAGGCGTTCGGCTGCACACCGTGGCAATTGCTCTACAAGGTGCAGTTTCCCAATGCGCTGCCGTCGATCATGCAGGGCGTGAACCAGACGATCATGATGGCGCTGTCGATGGTGATCATCGCGTCGATGGTGGGCGCGGGCGGTTTGGGCAACGACGTACTGGCCAGCATTCAGCGTCTCGACATCGGTTTGGGCTTCGAAAGCGGCTTGTCGGTGGTGTTGCTCGCGATCATTCTCGATCGCTTGACGGAAAGCTTTGGCCGTGCGCCGGGCACCGCGAAGGCGCCGTTGTTCGCGGCCTTCAGGACGCGCTCGAAAGCAGCGGTGGCGAGAGCTTAATGTAAGGAGAAAGACAACGTGCCGTCCGTTGCCGTCGAACCCGTCGTCAGTGCTTCCACGGTCTCGTCTCTCGCGCACTTCGGCTTCTTGCTGCTGCCGAATTTTTCGATGATCGCGTTCTCGAACGCCGTCGAGGTGCTGCGCATGGCCAATTATGTCGGCCGAGCGGAGCACTATCGGTGGTCGATCTATTCGCTGAACGGCGCATCGGTGCACGCGAGCAACGGCATTGCGGTGCGGCCGACGAGCATGCTCGATGCGCCGCCGATGCCGGATGCCATGATCGTCTGCGGCGGGATCGGCATTGGGGAGGTATTCGGCGACGACGGCCGCGCCGCGCTGGCGAAATTGGCGGCGCGCGGCTTACCGCTCGGCGGCATCTGCACGGGCGCTTATGCGTTGATGGCGAGTGGCTTGTTGAACGGCTATCACTGCGCGGTGCATTGGGAGAATTTGACGGCGCTTCATGCTCAGTTCCCCCAGGTGCATTTCGCCGATGAACTCTTCGTCATCGACCGCGATCGCCTGACCTGTACCGGCGGCACCGCGCCGCTCGACTTAATGCTCAATATCGTGGCGGCCCGCTTGGGGCACCCGGTCGCTGCACAGGTGTCGGGACAGTTCATTCTCGAGCGCATTCGCAGCGCCGACGATCAACAACCCATTCCCGTCGATGCGCGGATCGGCTTCTCGCGCGCGGAATTGATCGAAGTCGTGCGTCTCATGGAAGCCAATATCAAGGAGCCGTTGTCGCTCGACGAATTGGCGCGCCTCGTAGGGCTTTCGCAACGCCATCTTCAGCGCATGTTCAAAGCGCATTTGAACATGTCGCCCACTCACTACTATTTGACACTGCGCCTGAATCGCGCGCGAACGCTGTTGTGCACCACCGACACGTCGATCGCCGACGTCACGATCACGTGCGGCTTCAATTCTCCGTGCCACTTTAGCAAAGCCTATCGATCGCAATTTGGGCATGCGCCCAGTCACGAGCGGCGCACGTCGCGAAAATGACTTACATTTGACGAGTCGACGGGCGCGGGCGCGGCAAATCCGCCGGGCCGCATTTCGATCGGTTGTTCCCTCTGATTTTCATTTCATTTTGTAAACCATGGATTACACGCCGATCAAATCCCTCCTCATTGCGAATCGATCCGAGATCGCGATACGCGTGATGCGCGCGGCCGCCGAAATGGACATCCGCACCGTGGCGATCTATTCGAAGGAAGACCGCCTCGCGCTCCATCGCTTCAAGGCCGACGAAAGTTACTTGGTGGGCGAGGGCAAAAAGCCGCTCGCCGCCTATCTCGACATCGACGACATTTTGCGCGTCGCGCGCCAAGCCAAGGTCGATGCGATCCATCCGGGGTACGGCTTTCTCTCCGAGAACCCGGATTTTGCACAGGCCGTGATCGATGCCGGCATCCGCTGGATCGGCCCGTCGCCCGAGGTGATGCGCACGCTCGGCAACAAAGTGGCGGCGCGCAACGCGGCGATCGCGGCCGGGGTGCCGGTCATGCCGGCGACGGACCCGTTGCCGCAGGATCTCGACGCATGCAAGCGTCTTGCCGAGGGCGTCGGCTATCCGCTGATGCTCAAGGCGAGTTGGGGCGGCGGCGGGCGCGGCATGCGCGTGCTTGAAAGCGAACGCGATCTGGAGGCGTCGCTGGCTGCCGCGCGCCGCGAAGCGCTCTGCGCATTCGGGAACGACGAGGTCTACGTCGAAAAACTCGTCCGTCGCGCGCGCCACGTGGAGGTGCAAATCCTTGGCGACGCGCACGGCTCGCTCGTGCATCTTTACGAGCGCGATTGCACGGTGCAACGGCGAAATCAAAAAGTCGTCGAGCGAGCGCCGGCGCCGTACCTTGACGATTCGGCGAGAGCGTCACTATGCGAATCCGCGTTGCGCTTGATGCGCGCCGTCGGCTACACGCATGCGGGCACGGTCGAGTTTCTGATGGATGCCGATACGGATCGGTTCTATTTCATCGAAGTGAATCCGCGCATTCAAGTTGAGCACACGGTCACTGAAATGGTGACGGGGATCGACATCGTGAAGGCGCAGATCCGCATCACCGAAGGCGGCCGGATCGGGCTTGCGCAGGATGCGGCCGATGCCGAGGGCACCGTGGTGGAGCGGGCCGTCGGGGTGCCGGCGCAAGCCGATGTTCAGTTGAACGGTCATGCGCTGCAGTGCCGAATCACCACAGAGGACCCTGAGAACGAGTTCCTGCCCGATTATGGGCAATTGACGGCCTACCGCAGCCCGGCTGGGTTCGGTATCCGCCTCGATGGCGGCACCGCGTACGGCGGCGCGGTCATCACGCCGTATTACGATTCGCTGCTGGTCAAGGTCACGGCATGGGCGCCGACGGCAGCCGAGGCGATTCATCGGATGGATCGCGCGCTGCGCGAATTCCGCATTCGCGGCGTGGCAAGCAATCTTCAATTCCTCGAAAACGTGATCAATCATCCGGCCTTCGCCGCCGGCGATCTCACGACGCGGTTCATCGATCTCACGCCGTCGCTGTTCGAATTCACGCAACGCCGCGACCGTGCAACGAAGCTGCTGCGTTATCTCGGCGAGTTGAGCGTGAACGGCAATGCCGAGATGACGGGCCGCGCCGTGCCCACACTGCCGTTGCCGAAACCGGTGCTGCCGAAAGTCGACACCGCGTCGGCGATCCCGCCCGGTACGCGAGATCGCCTTCGCGAACTGGGACCCGAGCAATTCGCGCAGTGGATGCTTGACCAAAAGCAGGTGCTGCTCACCGACACGACGCTGCGCGATGCGCATCAGTCGCTGTTCGCCACGCGCATGCGCACAGCCGACATGCTGCCGATCGCGCCGTTCTATGCGCGCCGGCTTTCGCCGCTTTTTTCGCTCGAATGCTGGGGCGGCGCGACCTTCGATGTCGCGTTGCGTTTTCTAAAAGAAGACCCATGGGAGCGGCTAGCGCAGCTACGCGAGCGCATCCCCAACATCTTGTTTCAGATGCTGCTGCGCGGCTCGAACGCGGTCGGCTATACGAATTACGCCGATAACGTCGTTCGCTTCTTCGTCAAGCAGGCGGCGAGCGCCGGCGTCGATCTATTCCGCGTGTTCGATTCGCTGAACTGGGTCGATAACATGCGGGTGGCGATCGACGCAGTGCGCGAAAGCGGCATGCTCTGCGAGGGTGCGATCTGCTACACGGGCAACTTGCTCGATCCGTCGCGCTCGAAGTACGACCTCAAGTATTACCTCGGCATCGGCAATGAGCTGCGGCGCGCGGGCGTGCACGTGCTCGGCATCAAGGACATGGCCGGCATCTGCCGGCCGCAAGCGGCAGCAACGCTCGTCAAGGCATTGAAGGAAGAGACGGGCTTGCCCGTGCACTTCCATACGCACGATACGAGCGGCATCGCGGCCGCATCGGTGCTGGCCGCGGTTGCCGCGGGTTGCGATGCGGTGGACGGCGCGTTCGATGCAATGAGCGGCCTCACGTCGCAGCCGAATCTCTCGAGCATCGCGGCGGCATTGGCTGGCAGCGAACGCGATCCGGACGTGAACCAAGACGATCTGCACGCGGCGTCGATGTACTGGGAAGGCGTGCGCCGATATTACGCGCCGTTCGAATCCGACATCCGGGCCGGCACGGCGGATGTCTATCGCCATGAGATGCCGGGTGGCCAATACACGAACTTGCGCGAGCAGGCGCGCTCGCTCGGCATCGATCATCGCTGGACCGACGTGTCGCGCGCGTATGCCGATGTGAACCAACTGTTCGGCGATATCGTCAAGGTGACGCCGACGTCGAAGGTCGTCGGCGACATGGCCTTGATGATGGTGGCGAACGATTTGAGCGTCGAGGAGGTCCGCGATCCGGCCAAGGAGATCGCGTTTCCCGATTCGGTCGTGTCGCTGTTCAAGGGCGAACTGGGTTTCCCGCCCGATGGTTTCCCGGCCGAACTGTCGCGAAAGGTGCTCCGAAGCGAGCCGCCGGCACCGTATCGGCCCGGCGACCGCATGGCCGAAGTCGATCTCGAACTGGCACGCGAGCAGGGCGCCGAGGCATGCCGGCAGCCGCTCGACGATAGACAGCTCGCGTCGTACTTGATGTATCCGAAGCAGACCGTCGAGTACTACGCGCACGTGCGCACCTACAGCGATACGTCCGTGTTGCCGACGCCCGCGTTCCTCTATGGTCCGCAGCCGCAGGAGGAAGTCGCGATCGAGATCTCGCCCGGTAAGACGCTGCTCGTCTCGCTGCAGGGGCAGCACGCAGAGAGCGAGGACGGCACGATCAAGGTGCTGTTCGAGCTGAACGGTCAATCGCGCAGCGCACGGATCGAGCGACGCGCTGCCGTGCAGGCGGGACAAGCGAGGCGGGCGCGTTCACAAGCCGAGCCGGGCAATCCGCTTCATATCGCATCGCCGATGCCGGGCTCGGTGGTCACGGTGGCGGTGCAGGCCGGGCAGCGCGTCGCGGCCGGCAGCACGCTCGTTGCCTTAGAAGCGATGAAGATGGAGACGCACATCACGGCCGAGCGCGATTGCGAGATCGCGGCCGTGCATGTCCAGCCGGGGGATCGCGTTGCGGCGAAGGATCTGCTCATCGAGCTGAAGCCGCAAGCTTAGTGCCCTGAGCTCGAGCCACCGGCCAAGCCGAGCCGCCACGCCAAGTTGCGCCGGGCGCTCGCTTCACAGCGGGCATGAAAGACCTCGGTGAGATAAATGCGCGGGCGCTCGAGCAGGCTCGTCAGGATCGTTCGTTCGTGCTGAGCGTAAGTTCGGTCGTCGAGATCGGGCCGCTCGGCGCGCAAGCGCGCGCCGTCTTCGAGGAAACGGCTGCGCTGGGCACCTAGCATCGAGAGGTCGATATCGGCGGTAAAGCGCTCGTCCATGCCGGCCGGCACTTGCGCATGTTTCGTGGCGAGGATCGAGTTGCAGATGCAATCGTCGGCCTCGATGTGCTCGTTCGACCATCGCCGGAACCAATCCGCGCTGCGTTGCTCGTTATCGGGCGCACCAGGTTCATAGATCACGTCGTGGCACCATAGCGCCAATTCCACGACATCGGGATGCGGCACTGAGGCGCGCGCGCGATCGAACTCGCGCAGGCAGCGGCGGATGTGGCGCAGCGTATGGTAATGCCGCGTCGGCTCGCCGTAGTACCGTGCTAAATCGGCATAGACGTCCCCGGCGCGCAGGCCTCCGCTGCGCAGCCACAATGCCGTGAACCGTGTTTGCGTCTGGCTCATGGTCAAAGAAATTCCTGCCGGATGTCGATGCTCGAGCGCTTGCCGACATCGCGGTAGTGCGCAATGAGCCATCCATCCGCCTCGCGCCGCCCTCGATCGAACAGTTCGCGCAGGAACGCCCAGTCCGCGTTGTATTTGCTGGCTACGCTGAGCGCGCACATCGTTTCGTCGGCACGGATCGAATGGATCATCATTTCCTTCATGTCGCCGCGTTCGATCTTGCCTCGCTGAATGAGATCGGTCACGAAGGCGACGGCACGCATTTCGCGCATCAGCGACGAGTTGAAGCTGATTTCGTTGATGCGATTGAGAATCTCGGCCGTCGTGGTGGGAACGCCCCGGCGAATGAGCGGATTGATGTGGACGATCACGACATCGCGTGTGGTGCACTGATAGATCAGCGGATAGATGGCAGGGTTGCCCATGTAGCCGCCGTCCCAGTAGTGCTGGCCGTCGATCGTGACGGCCTGGAACAGCGTCGGCACGCAGGCGGAGGCTAAGACCGCATCCGCGTTGACATCTTCGCCCGTGAACAGCCGTATCTTTCCTGTTTCGACGTTGGTCGCGCATAGGTAGAGATGAATGGGGCACTCCTTGCGCAACGCCGCGAAATCGACCTGACTTTGCAGCACTTCGCGCAGTGGATTCACATTGTCCGGATTGAATTGGTACGGGGAGAACATGCGCAGCATCATGTCGGCGAACGCGTACAGCGGCGAATGATCGAGACCGAAGCTGTGCGTGCCTTTGAGCCACGGTGCCCAGCGCAGCGGGTTATAGCGGTCGGCCGATTGCGACACCGCTTGCCAGAAATCGTGCAACGCCTGACGCGCACCGTCGGCGCCGCCCTTGAGCAGCCCATAGGCGAGCACGGCGGCATTCATCGCCCCCGCACTGGTCGCGCTCACGCCCTCGATCTCGAGCCTGCCGTCCTCGAGCAGACGATCGAGCACACCCCAAGTGAACGCGCCGTGCATGCCGCCGCCTTGCAAAGCCAACGCGACTCGCTTGCGCACTTCCTTGTGGTCTTCTTCGCTGCGACCGTTCGTATCGTTCGTATCGTT
>CAYRLJ010000039.1:8143-19925 GCA_964425025.1 uncultured Burkholderia sp.
TGCGCACTTCCTTGTGGTCTTCTTCGCTGCGACCGTTCGTATCGTTCGTATCGTTCGTATCGTTCGTATCGTTTGTCGACATCGTTGGTCCCCTCGATCGGCGCGCTTATGCCAGTTCCTCGAGCAGTGCTTTTGCGTCGCGCAAGTCGGCGGTATCGAAGCCCTCGGAAAACCAGCCGTAGATCTCGGACAGCGCGTGCCGGGCCTGCTCGATGTTGCCTTCACGCTGCCATAGCCGAGCCAGGCTCGACACGGCACGCAGCTCGAGCGAGCGGGCGCCCTGACGGCGCGCGACTTCGACCGCCTTGCGAAGCCGCGCCTCGGCTTGCGCTTTGCGCGTATGCGTAGGTTCGCTCGCATTCGGTGCGGCGAGCAGCAGGGCGCCCTCGAGGCGATTGAGCTCAGCCTCGTAGCACTGCTCGCCCGTGGTTTCCATGCTCGTCAGCGCGAGTGCCAGCATGCTGCGGCCCGCTTCGATATCGCCTGCACATCGCAATCGATCGCCAAGCAGGGCGAGAAAATACGCGCGCTGGTCCGCGCTGCCGGTGGCCTCGTCGGCGGCCAAGCCTTGGCGCATTTGCGCGATCCCTTCGGCGACGTCCCCGCATTCGGTCAGCGCCCAACCTCTAAACAACGTTCCCCAGGCGAGCCAGAACGGCATGCCGTGTTCGGTCGACAGCGCAATGACGGCCTCCGCGTGTTCGCGCGTGAGCGACGGTTCGCGACGAAGATGATGCAACTCGGCCCCGTAAGCTAGCGCGAACGCCAAAGTCGGGCCATAGGCGAGTTTGCGTGCGAGTGCGAGCGCTTCGAGATTGCGCGCGAGCGCTTGATCGGGATAGCCCTGCAGCCACAAGGTCAAGGTCAGGAAGTTCAGTGCGCGGATACCGGGATCCACCCCATGCGCGTAGACATGGGCCTGATGCCGGTCTGGATCGTAAAGCGCAAGCGCCTGCTCTCCGTGCGCGCGGGCATCGTCGAATCGGCCTTGGAAAAACCGGCACACACCGAGTGCGCCGTGCGCTTCGACGAGCAGGTTAGGATCGTTCGCATCGCGCGCCATGCGCAACATCCGCTCGCCCACCTCGGACGCGGCGGCGTGTTGCGCGCGCGACATGTAGTGAATCCTCAACCCAAGATGCACCGCGAACCGATGCTCGCTTTCGCCGAGTTCGTCGCATAGCGCGAGGGCGCGTGCGTAGGTGGCCGCGATTTCGGGCGCGCCATAGCCGCGCACGTCCATCAAGGCCGGCCCCAATGCCAGCAGCAGCGTCAATTCCTGCTCCTTACGCGATGGCGTGTCAGGCAGGTGCTCGAGCAGCTTCAATGCTGCGCCGAGGTGATGGATCGCGTCCGGATGCGCCGCATGGCGAAGGGCTTGCTGCGCGGCCCGATGCAAGTATTCGACTGCCTTCGGTATGTTGCCGCTCAGGCTGTAGTGATGAGCAAGCTCACTGCAATAGTCGGCGATGCGCGTCGGAAATAGCGCCTCGAGGGCCTGCGCCGCAAGTTCATGCAATGCGCTGCGCCGCTCGGTCAGCAACGAATGGCCGGCCACCTCTTGCGTCAATGCATGCTTGAACGAGTACTCGACTTCGGGGAAGGCGGCCCGCTGGTAAATGAATTCAGCGGCTTCGAGGTTTGCCAGGAGATGACGCAGATCGTCATCGGCGAGTCCCCCGCTGCCCCCGCAGATGCGCTGGACCAAGCTGAACGGAAACTCCTTGCCGATGACCGCCAACGTCTGCAGCAACTCCTTTTCCGCGACACCGAGCCGATCGATCCGGGCCGCGAGCACGCCTTGCACGGTCGTCGGGATATGCAGAGCGGCCGGCGTGCGCTCGATCCGGTAGTGCCCCGGCTCGCCGACGAGCGATTTCTCCTCGACCAAGGTCTGTACCACTTCCTCCATGAAAAACGGATTGCCTTCGGTCTTCTCCAGAATGAGTTGCGTAAGGGGCGCCAGATCGCCGCCGTCTCCGAGCAAGGCCGCGAGTAGTCCGCCTGCTTCCGCGGCAGTCAGCGATTCGAGTCGCAGGCGGGTGCAATCGTCGGTGTATTGCCAACCCGGCCGATACTCGGGCCGATAGTTCACGAGCAGCAATATCCTCGTATCCGCCAAGCGTTCGACTAGATGCGCGAGGAAAGCGTCGGTTTCGCGGTCCAGCCATTGCAGATCCTCGAACAGGAGTTGCACCGGCTGATCGCGGCTTTCGCGCGCGAACAGTTCGGCGATCGCATCGAAGGTCCGGTCCCGCCGAATGCCCGGGTCCATCTGCGTCAGTGCCGCATCGGGCTCGCCGATGCCGAGCAGACAGAGCAGGTAGGGCACCGAGTGCTCGAACCGCCGATCGAGCGTCAGCATCTTGCCCAAGACCCTTTCGCGGCACCGCCGCTCGTCATCGTGCGCCGTGATCTGGAAGTAGTTCCTTAACAGCTCCATCAGCGGCAAGTTAGCGAACGCTTTGCCGTGCGAAACGGAGAACGTCTCAAGCACCAGGCAGCCGCGGCGCGAACGTTCCTTGAATTCGTAGAACAGCCGCGATTTGCCCACGCCGGCTTCACCGACCGCGGCGACGATTTGTCCGTGCCCCGCCTTGGTTTGCTCGAGGGCCGCATGCAGACACGCCAACTCGCGCTGGCGGCCGACGAACTGCGCCAGCCCGCGATGCGCCGCGCGCTGCAATCGCGTGCGCAGGGCGCCGGGACCGAGCACTTCATACACCGATAGCAGCGTGGGGATGCCTTTGACTTGCGTGGCCCCGAGTGCCTTGAACTCGAAATAGCCCTCGGCGAGTTTGTAGGTGGCCTCGCTCACGAGGATGGAGGAGGGCGTCGCGATGCCCTCCATCCGCGACGCGATGTGGATCGTGTGGCCGACCGGATCGTAATCGGTATGTAAGTCGTCGGTTCGAATCGAACGCACGACGACTTCGCCCGTGTGGACGCCGACGCGAATCTGCAGCGGAATGCCTCGCTCCAGGCGGATACGGTCGCCGTGGCGCCGCATGGCCTCTTGCATGCGAAGGGCGGCATACAGCGCGCGCTGAGGGTGATCCTCATGTGCGATGGGCGCGCCGAACAGCGCGAGGATGCCGTCGCCGAGCGACTTGGCGATGTAGCCTTCGTAGTAATGGACCGCCTCCATCATCAGCGCGACGACGGGCTCGATGAGCCGATGGGCGTCTTCGGGATCGAGGTCGTGCACGAGCGCCGTGGAGCCCGCCATATCCGCGAACAACGCGGTGACGGTCTTGCGTTCGCCGGCGATTTCGCCCCGCGCTTCCATCGCCGCCTGCTCGGCACGGATGCGCTCGGCCAGGTGATGCGGGGTGTAGTGGACGGGAGCTGAAAAAGGCGTGGAAACGAACGGAGCGTGCGCGGGCGAAGAGGGCGAAGAGGACGAAGAGGGCGAAGCGGCCGAGGTCCCGGTCAATGCCGTGCCACATTCGCTGCAGAACTTGGCGGAAGGCGCCGCCTCATTCCCGCAGCGCGGACACGCGCGCCACAAGATGGCGCGGCAACTTTCGCAGAAGCTGGCTCCGGCGGGATTCTCGAATCCGCAATGTGCGCAGCGCATACGACGTGTCCCCAGCGCGATACATTCTCCTTGCAATACAACCATAGGCGGCGGATGGGGCGGCCGCAAGATGCGCGAAGGGCAAACGTTCGCTCATGCGGATACGGCGTTCGGCGTTCGGCGTTCGGCGCACAGGCAGGCAAGCTCATGCGCTTAACGCGGCATGCGTCCGCCCGCACTAACCGCGTCAAGCGGCTTGTGCGCCGGCCGCCGCGCTCGCTTTCCCGCTGCCCGGCGTCTGCATCAACGGCTCTCGCGCGAATACGTCGGCCACCCAATCGGCGAACACGCGCACCTTGCGCGGCAAGTGACGGTTGCGCGCATACATGATCGAAATCGGCCGCGGGGGCGAGCAGTAATCGGTCAAGACTTCTTGCAGTTCGCCGGTTTCCAGGTAATGGGCGAGCGGGAAGATCGCACTCTTGAGCAGCCCCAGGCCATGAAGGCCGCATGAAATGTAGGCATCGACGTCGTTGACGGCAATGAGGCCGCGCATATCGACGGTTTCGACGACGCCGTTCACGACGTAGTCCCAACTGCGCAGGCGCCCCGTATTGCTCGATACATAGTTGACACCGATGTGCTCGCGCAAATCCTCGATCGTCTTCGGCTCGCCGTATTTCTCGAGATAAGCGGGCGAAGCGCACGTGATGCGCCGCATATTGCCGATACGCCTTGCGACGAGCCCTGAATCCTCGAGTTCGCCCGTGCGAATCACACAATCGACGCCTTCTTCGATGATGTCGACTTGGCGGTCGGAGAGGCCCATCTCGATCTCGATGTCGGGATAGCGTTCGAAGAATTCGGGCAGCGCCGGGATGATGGTCATCTTCGCGACGAGTGCGGGCAAATTGACCTTGAGCCGGCCTTTGGGGCTCAGCTTCGCGTGCGCGAGCTCGGTTTCCATTTCATCGACTTCGGCCAGCACGCGGATGCAGCGCTGATAGTAGGCCTCGCCGTCGTCCGTGATGCTGATGCTGCGCGTCGTGCGATTGAGCAAACGCGCGCCCAAATGCGCTTCGAGCGCTTGCACGGTGCGCGAAACTTGCGGCGCCGCGAGTTGCAGCGATTCGGCTGCTTTGACGAAGCTGCGTGATTCGACGACGCGCGTGTACACCTTCATTGCAAAGAAGCGGTCCATGATCCTGCTCTCTCCGTATCGTTTTTTTATGGAAAGGCCTAGCCCCAAGCGCCAGCCGAGTCGTGCGGCTGCTCGAACGTGGCGCTGGCCGCCGGCTGCCGATTGTTTTCCCCACGGCACCAATGAATTCCAAATTTGCGTCTTTATCCGGGAAGACCCTAAGCCTACACTGCATCTACTGGCTGCACACGACCGTATATCAGTGTGTTGCGGCTCCTTATAACAGCAGTCGGAGGTCATCGTCATGAATACGCTCATTAAGCAAATCGCGGTTGCCGTCGCCCTGGTCGCGCCCATCGCTTCGTCGTTCGCGCAATCGAATCAGCCGCTCACGCGCGAGCAAGTGCGCGCCGACTTGGTGCGTGTCGAACGCGCCGGCTACAACCCGCTCGACTGGATACACTATCCGGAAAACATCCAAGCCGCCGAGCAACGCGCAAGCAGGCAAGAAGAGGTGGCGCAAGCCGGTACGAGCGGTTATGGGCAGAGCGTCGAAGGAGCGTCGCAATCGGGTAGCGCGACGGATGGTGCCGTCAGCACCTATTCGCCGCCCACCTACCAACGCAACACGAGCGGGTACGGGCCGCGCGTTCAAGGCACGTCGGAATCGGGCCACAGCGCGTTCGCCGGCGCTGTCAGCACTTATACGCCGCCCGTCTATCAACACCCCTAAGCATAGGCAACCGAGTGGCGATGTCATTCGGCGATGGGACGATGCGTTTCGCCTGCATCGTCCCATCGCTGGGGCACTGCGATCGCGTGCCTACCGTGCTCACCATGCCCACCTTCTCCGAGCCGCTGGGTTATCCGGTGGTGTTTGCCCAGACCGTTGCGGCCTGGGCTTTTTTCATCGCCTCTGCTGTGCGTCGGGCGGGCATCAAACTCGGATGCGTGCTCCCGCGATTCGCAGGTGAGGCCCCGTCTCACTCGCAAGGGCTCTCATGCATCGAGAGCTTCTGAGCGGCCAAACCCAGCATCGCCGCGACATCATCGAGAGAAGGCGCGACGTACTCGTCGATGCGCCGCATGAAAGGCGTCGTCAGCGCGGCGATCGCATGGCCCGACGGCCCGAGGATCGGGAACGTCACGTCGGTGACGCCAAACGTCTGCGCGCTGTCCTTGCGCAAGTGCCCGCGCTCGCGGATCGGCGCGAACGTCGAAGCGAGCGCTCCATCGCCGAGCGCGATTTCACCCTTCACCTTCGTATGTTCGGCCAGCATCCGTTCCCGTTCGCTCTCGCTCTGAAACGCAAGCATGACGTGGCCCGATGCCGTATCGATCAAACCCACGCGAGAGCCTAGACGTATCGAGAGCCCCCAGGTTCCCGGCCCGTCCACCTGTGCGATCACGAGCAGGTTGCCGCGATCGTAGACGGTCAGATGGCACGACTGCTCGGCTTGTTCCGCGAACGCCTGCATGACCGGCAGCGCCGCGGCGATGAAACGGTTCATCGGCGGATGGCGATGCGCGAGGGCGAACAGCTTCAGGCTCAGCGAGTAACGGTCGCCGGCCGCCGATCGCACGACGTACTGCCGCGCGACGAGCCGCTCGAGCATGCGATAGATCTCGCTCGCATTGCGTCCGAGCGCTTTCATGATTTCGGCTCGCGTGAGCCCGTCCTTTTGTTCGGACAGCAATTCAAGGATGTCCAGCCCTTTATCGAGCGCGGGGGCGCGGTAGCGTTCGGCGTCGTCGAGTCCGGCCTCGGGAACGGGCTCGCTCGGTACGGATGGCTTGGCGGCTTTCACTGGCGGTGTCGTCTCACGGAGATGCGGGGACTAAGGGAAAACACGGGCGAGCAACATGCTTGACGCACGATCGTCCGTATATGAATAATAAGTTCGTCCATGAATTATTGCATCGACGTGGCCGACATTCAGGCGACTTATCCGGGGCGATGCACTCCGGTCGCACCCCATTGCCCGAAAACAGCAGCATATCGAAGCCGCCGAAGAGCGGACAAGAACCGGGAACCGGGCTGGTTGAGCCCATCACGTTGCGAGGAGTAATTGAAGATGACGACGTTTGATGCTCGCGTGCTGCTGCTGTCGCCCGACGACAACTGCCTCATTGCTGCAACGACGCTGCCGGCCGGCACCGCGCTCGAACTGGAGGGCGGGACGGTCGTGCTCGCCGAAACGATCGACCTAGGACACAAACTCGCGCGGCACGACTTGCCCGCGGGCGCGAAGATCCTGCGCTATGGCGCACCGATCGGCCATGTCACGAAGGACGTCGCCAAGGGCGAGCACCTGCATACGCACAACCTGGAAAGCGACTACTTGCCCACGTACACGCACGATGCCGGCCACGCCTACGTCGAGCGTGACGAATCCTGATTTTCTAGTCGAGACGTTTATGAACGAAGTTCACACCGATTCCGCGCCGCTTCTCGGGTATCCACGCAGCGACGGGCGCAAGGGAATCCGCAACGTCGTGGCCGTCGCTTATCTAGTCGAGTGCGCGCATCATGTGGCCAGTGCGATCGTGTCGCAGTTCGCGCCGCGGTTGGCCGATTTCGATGGCAACGACGACACGGACGCGTCTGCATCCTCATTGATCTTCGATGCAATCAACGCGCACGACGCCGAGCCCGAGGTGCATTTGATCGGCTTTCCCGGCTGCTATCCGAATGCGTACGCGCAAAAGATGCTGGCGCGTATCGCGACGCATCCGAACGTAGGCGCCGTGCTGTTCGTCTCGCTCGGCTGCGAGAGTATGAACAAGCATCATCTGGCCGATGTCGTGCGCGAAAGCGGGCGGCCCGTCGAAGTGCTGACGATTCAGGAAAAGGGCGGTACGCGCAGCACGATTGCGCGCGGCGTCGAATGGGTCAGGCGCGCGCGATCGGCGCTTGCCGCCATGCGCCCCGTGCCGATGCGGCTCGACGAATTGATCGTCGGCACCGTTTGCGGCGGCTCGGACAGCACGAGCGGCATCACGGCGAATCCGGCCGTCGGACGCGCCTTCGATGCGATGATCGGGCGCGGCGCGGCCTGCATTTTCGAGGAGACGGGCGAGCTCGTCGGCTGCGAACATCACATGAAGTCGCGCGCGGCGCGGCCGGGACTTGGCGATGCCATCGTGGCGTGCGTTCAGAAAGCGGCGCGCTACTACACGATCATGGGGCACGGCAGCTTCGCGGTGGGAAATGCAGACGGCGGCCTCACGACGCAAGAGGAAAAGTCGCTCGGCGCGTATGCGAAAAGCGGCGCCTCGCCGATTGTCGGCATTATCAAGCCCGGGGACATCCCGCCGGCCGGTGGCCTGTATCTGCTCGATGTCGTGCCCGATGGCGAGCCGCGTTTCGGCTTTCCGAACATCAGCGACAACGCCGAAATCGGCGAGTTGATCGCCTGCGGCTGCCACCTCATTTTGTTCACCACCGGGCGAGGTTCGGTCGTGGGATCTGCGGTATCGCCCGTGATCAAAATCTGCGCGAACCCGGCCACCTATCGCAATCTATCGGGAGACATGGATGTCGATGCCGGGCGAATCCTGGAAGGCCGCGCGTCGCTCGATGAAGTGGGCCGCGAAATCTTCGACCTGACGCTCGCCGTGGGGCGCGGAGTCCAGTCGAAATCGGAAATGCTGGGGCACCAGGAATTCATCTTGACGTATAAGGCGTTCGAGCCGATCGGCCCGGGCTGCCTGCCGCTCGTACCGGCGACTGCCGCCGGGGTGAACGCATGAAGCAAAACATGACCGCCATCGCCAAGAACTTCCCCGACCCGCTCGCCACGCGCCTGGCCGGCAAGACCGCGCTTGTCACGGCGGCGGCCCAAGGCATCGGCCGCGCTTGTGCCGAACGTTTCGCGCAGGAGGGTGCGCGCGTGATTGCCACCGACATCCGCCTCGATTTGCTCGCCGATGTACCGTTCGAATCGCGTGCGCTGGATGTGCGCGATGGGGCCGCAATCGCCGCGCTGGCGGAATCGATCGGCCCGGTCGACGTACTCCTTAATTGTGCGGGCTTCGTGCATGCGGGCTCGGTGCTCGAATGCAAGGAGGACGATTGGGATTTTGCGTTCGATCTGAACGTGAAATCGATGTATCGCACCATACGGACCTTTCTTCCCGCTATGCTCGAGCGCGGCGGCGGCTCGATTGTGAACCTGGCGTCGGCGGCCTCCAGCATCAAGGGCGTGCCGAACCGCTTCGTCTACGGCACGACGAAGGCGGCCGTGATCGGCCTCACGAAGTCCGTCGCGGCCGATTTCGTCACACGCGGGATACGTTGCAACGCCATTTGCCCGGGCACGGTGGCGTCGCCCTCGCTCGCCGCGCGCATCGCCGAGCAGGCACAAGCGCAGGGTAAATCCGTGGCCGAAGTGGAGGCTGCATTCGTGGCGCGCCAGCCGATGGGACGCATCGGCCGGCCCGAGGAGATCGCGGCGCTGGCCGCTTACCTCGCGTCGGACGAAGCGGCATTCACGACCGGACAGATTCATTTGATCGACGGCGGCTGGTCCAATTGAGGACCGGGCGTGTTAGCCGGCGGCGTGATGGGTTTGTTTTGTTTGTCTTCTTTGAAACCAGGGCTTTGAGACTAGGCAATAGCAATTAATGAAACTTCTTCGATTCGGCCCCAAGGGCCAGGAAAAGCCGGGACTCGTCGATGCCGACGGCGTCATCCGAGATCTATCGTCGGTCGTCGATGACATCGCAGGCGACGTGCTCGGCGATGCGGGTCTTGCCCGTCTGCGCGCGCTCGATATCTCGGCGTTGCCGCGAGTGGCCGATGATGTGCGCATCGGCGCATGCGTCGGACGCGTAGGCAAGATGGTCTGCATCGGGTTGAACTATGCCGATCACGCGGCCGAATCGAATCTGCCCGTGCCGGCGGAACCGGTTGTCTTCAACAAGTGGACGAGTGCGATCGTCGGTCCGAACGACGATGTCGAGATCCCGCGCGGCTCGACGAAGACGGACTGGGAAGTCGAATTGGGCGTTGTCATCGGTAAAGCCTGCAAGAACGTCGAAGCGGCCGATGCGCTCGATTACGTGGCCGGCTATTGCGTGGTCAACGACGTCTCCGAGCGCGAGTGGCAAATCGAGCGCGGCGGCCAGTGGGATAAAGGCAAGGGGTTCGATACGTTCGGCCCGATCGGACCTTGGCTCGTGACGCGCGACGAGGTGCCCGATCCGCAGCGGTTGGATTTATGGCTCGAGGTGGACGGTCATCGCTATCAGAACGGCAATACGCGGACGATGGTTTTTAGCGTGGCCGAGTTGGTGGCGTATCTGAGCCGCTGCATGAGCTTGCAGCCCGGCGATGTTATTTCCACGGGCACGCCGCCCGGCGTGGGGCTTGGCATCAAGCCGACGCCAATCTATTTGAAAGCGGGGCAGACGATGCGGCTTGGCATCGCCGGGCTTGGGGAACAGCGGCAGCGGACGGTGGGGGCGGAGTAGCGCAGGGGCGCGTGTGGGGCGGCGTCAGATATCAGGCCAGCGTCGAAAAAGGGGTTAGCGATGGATGTCGTCGCTCGACCAAAACCTCGTTAGCGCCGGATGTACGACTTCCCGCCACCGAGGCCCCGTGAAAAGGTCGTAGTGATCGCAATCGGTTACCGTCATATGCATGCGCATCGAATCGGGAACGCCACCACAAAGGTCATGCGCCGCATGCGTCTGCCCGGCCCCGGTGATGTCGTCGCGGTCGCCTTCCACGGTGCCTAGCGCCGTCTTCGTCAACGCACTGGGCGCCACTGGGCGGGTGCCAACCGACCACGTCCCGTGCGCGAGCCGTTGCTCGTGAAAAACGATGCGCAACGTATCGAGAAAATAGTCCTCGTCCATATCGAGCACGGCCGAGTATTCCTTCAGCGCGCGCAGGCTCGCGGTGATCGTGCCCCCATCGCCCGACATTCGACTCGTCCAGTATCGCGATTCGAGCGCGATTTGCCGGTGCGGATAAGCGGCGACGATCGCGGCGTGCTGAACGTACCCCGGATAGATGCGTCGGCCGGCGCCGGCATAGCCT
This sequence comes from uncultured Burkholderia sp., assembly GCA_964425025.1. Taxonomy (GTDB): domain Bacteria; phylum Pseudomonadota; class Gammaproteobacteria; order Burkholderiales; family Burkholderiaceae; genus Trinickia. The sequence continues at coordinate 18,851 of CAYRLJ010000039.1, forward strand.
GGCGGTACGACATCGATGAGGCTACGGCGAAACCACTCGGTGTCGTGTTTCTCCGCAAGGCGGTCGATCGTCGTCGGATGCAAGCGCGTATCGATCGGGCCGCCTACCAGCGTCACGCTCAACGGTGCCAAGTCGCTGTCCGCGGCGGCCGCCAGCGCCGACGCCGCGAGCGTCGGCGGGGCGGCCTGACAAACGGCGAGCACATGGACGCCGCGCTCGGCAAGCACACGCACGAAGCGCTCGACGGCGAGTACGTAATCGCTCAGGCCGAAGCGGCCCTCGGAAAGCGGCACGTCGCGCGCGTCGGACCAATCGGTGACATAGACGTCGGCGTCTTGGAGCAGTGTCTCCACCGTTTCGCGCAGCATCACGGCATGATGGCCGGCAAGCGGCGTGACGAGCAGCACGCAGGGCGGCCCGAAGGCCCGCTTGTCGCCGGAAGGCAAAGCAACCCGTCGGCGGCCGCGCCCGGACGCGGCAACGGCAGCCGCCTCGCGATGGTGCTCACGCTGGGGCTCGACCGGCGGCGCGTCGAACGCCCGCATGAAGCAGCGCAACGCGCAAAAGGGCGTCCGATCCACGATTGCCTCGCTGACGGGTACCGTTCGCCCCGCGATCCGCACCGACTCGATGCCGAACGGCGGCGGTTCGGGCGTCGCCTGCAACAATCGATAGAGCCAGTCGCATCCCGGCAGGGCAACGCTTGCCAACCAAGCATCGCCCCGGTACGGCGCGCCTTCATGACCCAAGGCGCCGGGGTCCGGCAAGGCGCCCCACGGCGCGCCGGCAAGCGCAGCCCACGCGTCGAACGAGCGCATCAACGCGCGCTGCGTTTCTAGCCAGTGGTAGAACATGATCCCTCCGGCCGGGTGCCGCGTCGCGAGCTGTTCGCGGCGCCACGGCGAAGCGCAAAGAGTACGCCGTACCGAGAAGAGCCGGCGCGCGTTCCGGCCCCGCGTCGCGGCCTTGGTTGCTCGATGCACTATTGTGCGGACGGTAAGCTCGAGCTGGCAACCCCACGCTGGCAACCCCACGCTGGCAAATCGGCCTATATAGGGTGGACCTTTCAGTCGAT
>CAYRLJ010000039.1:20025-36093 GCA_964425025.1 uncultured Burkholderia sp.
GCTGGCAACCCCACGCTGGCAAATCGGCCTATATAGGGTGGACCTTTCAGTCGATGTAGGCGCGACCCTCTCTCTTCGGTTCAAATTGCCGAGTCGCGCCCCACCTGTTGTACTATTGTGCGTTTTTGTCCAACGAACCAGTCACGCATGCTCGATTTCTTTCGCAACCATCAGCGCCTGATGATGCTCATGCTCGTCCTCGTCATTGTGCCGGGGCTGGGCGTCCTCGGTATTCAAGGCTTTCGCGGGTTTTTCGATGAAAGTGCGAACGTCGCGAGCGTCAACGGGCACAAGATCACGCGCGTCGAATTCGACGACGCCATGCGTCGGCAGCTGGACCAGGCGCGCCAGTACCTCGGCGCTCAGTTCGATGCCAAGGCGCTCGATACGCCGGAGCGCCGCCACGACCTGCTCGATAACCTGATTCAGCAGCGCGCGATGGCCGACGAAGCGCAGCGCGAACATCTGACGGCACCGGACGACGCCGTGCGCCGCGCGCTGCTCGCCGATCCGGTGATCTCTTCGCTGCGCAAGCCCGACGGTTCGATGGACATCGATCGCTACAAGCAATTGCTCGCGATGCAGGGCATGACGCCCGAGCAATACGACGAGCGCGTGCGCTACGGTCTCTCGATCGAGCAAATCCCGCAAAGCATCGAGTCGAGTGCGTTCACGCCGAAGTCGCTCGCGCAGCGGATCTCGCAGCTCGCCGAAGCCCAGCGTTCGGTGCAAGCGCTGGTGCTCCACGCGAGCGGCTACGCGTCGAAGGTGCAGCCGACGGACGCCCAGCTGTCGAGCTACTACACGGCCCACAGCGCCGATTTCGCCACGCCCGCGACAGCGAAGATCGACTACCTCGTGCTGTCGCCCGCCACGCTCGCGACGGGTGCCGCGCCGAGCGACGCCGATGCGAAGCAGTATTACGACCAGAACGCCGCGCATTACTCGACGCCGCGCGAGGTGCGCGTGAGCCAGATCCTGATTGTGTCGCCGAAATCGGCGAGCCCGGCGGACGACGCCAAGGCGAAGGCCAAGGCTGAAGCGGTGCTGGCCGACATCAAGGCGCACCCGGATCAATTCGCCCAAATCGCGCAGAAGGAATCGCAAGATCCCGGTTCCGCCGCAAAGGGTGGCGATGTGGGTTGGTCGACTAGCGGCGTGCTGACGGGCGAAAAGACGTTCGATGCGGCGGCAATGGCGCTGAACAAGAACGAGGTGAGCGACCTCGTGCATTCGTCGTTCGGCTATCACATCATCAAGGCGACGGACATCAAGGCCGCCGCGACGAAGCCGTTCGACGAAGTGAAAGCATCGATCGTCAACGATCTGAAAACGCAGCAGGCGACCAAGGCGTTTAGCGACGATACCGATGGCTTTACGTCGACGGTCTACGAGCAGGCCAAGAGCCTCAAGCCGGCCGCCGACAAGTACAAGCTGATGATTCAAACGGCCAGCGTGACGCCCAAGCCGAACGCGGCGCTGCCCCCGGATAGCCCGCTCAACAATCCGAAGTTTCTCGCGGCGGTGTTCGCCGACGATTCCGTCAAGAACCACAACAACACGCAAGCGATCGACGTCGGCAACAGCACGCTGATCGCGGCGCACGTGACGGATTACCAGCCGGCCGCCACGCCGCCGCTCGCGTCGATCAAAGATGCGGTGCGCGCCAAATACGTGGCTGACCAAGCGGCCGAACTGGCCCGCAAGGATGGCGAGGCCAAGCTGGCCGATCTGCAAAAGTCGAAATCGACGGCTGGCTTCGGCGCCGAGGAGAAAGTCTCGCGCACCGGTGCGCCGGACGTTTCGCCGGCCGCGCTGAGCGCAATCTTCAAGGCCGGCGACCAGAAGCTGCCGGCGTATGTTGGGGTCGATCTCGGCAAAGCCGGATACGGGATCTATCGCATCAACGCCGTGGTGCCCCCCGCACCGATCGACGCGGCTCACCTCGCGTCCGCGCAGCGCGAGCTTGCGCAGGTCGACGCGCAGACGCAGCTCGAAGCGTACGTCGCGTCGCTGCGCCAGCGCTCGAAGGTGAAGGTGTACGGCACGCCCAGTTCGTCGCAGGCTGAATCGCAGTAACAAGCCACAGCGACGAGCCGCAGCGACCCTGCACGGTCACAAACGAAAACCGCGCTCTTGAGCGCGGTTTTTTTCAGTCTCGATGCTCGAAGCCGAGGCCCAAACCGAGCGGCCTCGGCTTTCCTACTTGTGCAACAGCGGCGCCAGCACGGGCCAGACGTTGTCGAGCAACACAGGCTGCGCCTGCTGCGTCGGGTGCATCTGGTCGGCCTGGAACATGTCGGGACGGTTTTCGATGCCGGCCAGCAAGAACGGAACGAGACGCGTATTCATGTCGTGCGCGAGTGCGTCGTACATCGCGTGGAAGCGCTGCGTATAGGCTTTGCCGTAGTTGGCCGGCACGTACATGCCCACGAGCACGACCTTCGCATGTCCCTGCTGCGCCTGTTCGACGATCGTGCGTAAGTTGTTTTGCGTGGTCGGCAGCGGCACGCCTCGCAATGCGTCGTTCGCCCCAAGCTCGACAATGACGATCGAAGGCTTGAGCCGCTCCATCAACTCGGGCATGCGCGCGCGTCCGCCGCTCGTGGTATCCCCGCTGATACTTGCGTTCGCAACGCTATAATCGATTCGCTTTTGCGCGAGCCGTTTGCGCAACAGCGCGACCCATCCGGTGTCGCGCGGCAGCCCGTACTCGGCCGAGATGCTGTCGCCGAGCACGACGATGACGGGCCGCTCGGCCTGCGCACTGTGCGCGGGCGCGGCCGTGAGCGACAAAAGCGCAATGAAGCCTGATGCCATCATCGCGGCGGCGGCCGCCGTTCCGAAAATCCAGCGACGCTTGTTCATGCCAGAAAACACCAGTGCCATTATCGAAGTGCGTAATATAAGCAAGCGGGTCAAGGATGCAACAGGCGAGCTGACGATACTTGACGACATCGAATTCGACGTCGAGGCCGGCACGAGTGTGGCGATCGTCGGCGCGTCGGGCTCGGGCAAGTCGACGCTGCTCGGCTTGCTCGCGGGCTTGGACAACGCGACATCCGGTTCGGTTCGCTTGCTCGGGCGCGATCTGTCGACGTTGTCGGAAGATGAGCGCGCGCGGCTCAGAAACGGCTCGATCGGTTTCGTCTTCCAATCCTTCCAACTGATGCCGCATCTGACCGCGCTCGAAAACGTGCGCCTGCCGTTGGAATTGCAAGGCGGCATCGATGCGCACGAAGCCACCGGGCGCGCTCGCGCGTTGCTCGAGCGCGTCGGGCTCGGCGCTCGCACGCAGCACTACCCGAAGCTTCTGTCCGGTGGCGAGCAGCAACGTGTCGCCTTGGCGCGGGCGTTCGTCACGCGTCCGGCGATTTTGTTCGCCGACGAACCGACGGGCAGTCTCGATGCCGCCACGGGCCACGCCGTCATCGACCTCATGTTCGAGCTGAACGCGGCGCACGGGGCGACCCTCATCCTTGTCACGCACGACCTCGAATTGGCCCGCCGCTGCGCACGCACGGTGACGATCGATGCGGGCCGTATCGTTCCACACGGCCCGCACAGCGCCTAACCGCTCAACCGCCTAACCGCTCAACCGCCGCGAGCGGCTTTGCGCGCGCGTTCGATCAAGGCCGATGTCGACGAGTCATGCTTGTGCGCATCGAACGCCGCGCTCGTGAGATCGGCCTCGACGACTTTGCCCAGGATTTTGCCGAGTTCGACGCCCCACTGGTCGAACGGGTTAATGTTCCAAACGGCCGCCTGCACCAGCACCTTGTGCTCATAGAGTGCGATCAACGCACCGAGCGAGCGCGGCTCGAGCGAATCGAGCAGCAGCGTCGTCGACGGCCGGTTGCCGGGGAACACGAGGTGCGGCACGAGTTCGGGCTTGTCGGCGCCGGCCACCTTGCGCGCTTCCTCTTCGGTCCGTCCTAGCATCAGTGCTTCGCTTTGCGCGAAGCAGTTCGCGAGTAGCTTCGGATGGTGGCTGGCGAGCGGATGTTCGGGCTTGAGCACGGCGATGAAATCGATCGGCACGATGGTCGGGCCCTGGTGCAGCATTTGGAAGAACGCATGCTGGCCGTTCGTGCCGGGCTCGCCCCACGTCACCGCCGAGGTGGCGTAGTCGACATACGCGCTGTCAAGCCGCGCTTGCTTGCCGTTGCTTTCCATTTCGAGTTGCTGCAAGTACGACGGCAAGAAGTGCAGCGCCTCCGAGTACGGCGCGACGAGATAGCTTTGCAGGCCGAAAAAGTTGCGATACCAGATCCCAATGAGGCCGAGCAGTACGGGCAGGTTGCGCTCGAAGGGGGCTTCGCGGAAGTGGCGATCCATGTCGTTCGCGCCGGCCAGCAGTGCGTCGAAGTTCGCCGGGCCCACCGCGATCATGATCGACAAGCCGACGGCCGACCACAGCGAGTAGCGCCCACCCACCCAGTCCCACATTTCGAAGACGTTTTCCTTGGCGATGCCGAATTTCACGACTTCGGCCGGATTGGCCGAGACGCCGACGAAGTGCTGGGCGAGCGCGCTTTCCGGACAGCCCTTTTGCACGAACCAGTCGCGCAGCGAGCGCGCGTTCGTCATCGTCTCGAGGGTGGTGAACGTCTTCGAGACGATGATGGCCAGCGTCTCCTCGGGATCGATGCGGGCTAGGACGCGGGCGAGGTCTGCGCCATCGACGTTCGAGACGAAGTAGCTCGAGATCTCCGGATGCGCGAGATGATCGAGCGCATGCACGACCATCTTCGGCCCGAGGTCGGAGCCGCCGATGCCGATATTGACGACGTGGCGAATGCGCTTGCCCGTGTAGCCGGTCCAGGCGCCGCTGCGCACTCGCTCGGCGAAATCGGCCATTTTCGCGCGCTCGGCCAGCACCTGTGCGTGAAACGGCGCGTCGGCTTGGCTTGCGCGCAACGCGGTGTGCAGGGCCGCGCGGCCCTCGGTCGGATTGACGACGTCGCCCGCGAACATCGCGTCGCGCCGTGTCGCCACGCCGGTTTCGTCGGCGAGCGCGACGAGCAGGCGCAGCGTTTCGCCGGTGATGCGGTTCTTCGAAAAATCGGCGGTGAGGCCGCCGCCTTCGATCGTGAAGCGCTCGGCGCGCGAGGGTTGGCCGGAGTCGGCTGCAAACCAGTCGCGCAGCCGCTCGTCGCGAATCTGTTCGTAATGCGCGGTGAGCGCGGACCAAGAGGAAAGCGAGTTCAGCGTCTTGAGCGTCATAAGCGTTGGCCTAACCGAAGCGAAGGAGTGGACGCGCGGGCGGGGGTACTTGCATGGCGCGCGGTCGGTCAGTATAGCGGCCTTATTCTCTGCGTCGAGTGCTGCGTCGACGCGTCGATTTCTTGCACCGTTTTCGCGCGCGTTTCATGCACCCGATCAGTGCGGCGCTGAAGAGGGAAGTCCCACCCGACGGTCTGCCGGCAATGCCAGGTTCGCAAGCGCGCGAGGCGCGCTATGATCAGACGTTTTTCACCACCGGCAATCCGACTAACAAAATGAAAAAAATGGGCCCATGCGCCGCCGCAGTGGCGCTTTTCACATGCGTATCGATGAGCGCGCTCGCGCAAACGGCCGACATCGAGTGCGCGAAGCCGCACCTGCCGATCGAACGCACCGTCTGCAACAGCGCCGCGCTGCGAGTGCTCGACGCGCAGGCGCGCACCTATTACATGATGCTGCTCGAGGCGAAGCCGGCTGCCGATACCAAGGCTTATCACGACTTTCGTGACAGCTTGCAGGCCGATCGGCAAAAGTGGCAACACGACACGCGCGACGCCTGCGGCCTGCAAATGGCGTGCATCACGAAGGCCTACCAGCAACGCGTCGGCGACTTGCGCGACAGCGCGCGCGAACACCTTGGGTTGACGGTCACGGCCGCTGCCGCTCACGGCCAACCGTCCGGCGCGTCGATCGATTACAAGAACGCCATCTATCGCTTGGGCGGCAAGGATGTGACGCTGCTCGAGGGCCAGCATGCGCAGCCGGTCGCGGAGGGTTCGGCGGAGCAGGACGTTACGCGCGTGGTGGAGCCGCCCGCGCATGCCGCCGGCACACTCGGGAACCGTGCCGCCGTGGCCGTGTTTCTGTCCGAGGACGGCGGCGGCAGCGGAACGTTCTATTACGTTGCCCTCGCATTCAACGACGGGCGCGGCACGACGTTCCAGATCGGCGACCGGATTAAGCCCATCGGAATCGCGATCAACGGCGATGACCTCATCGTCAGCTACCTCGATCGCAAAGCCGACGAGCCGATGGCCGTGCCGCCGACGGTCCCGCGCGAACGCCATTTCGCGTATATGAACGGGCAAATCCTCGAGCGTGCGCAGGCCGCTGCCGCGAAGTAGCACCGGTGCGGCCGATGCCACGACCGGCCCTGATCGGTCTCGGTGGACCTCAGTCTCGGGTTGGGTAGATCAGCCGATTGAGCAGATCGCGCACGGTCGGCGCCAGCTCTCCGGCCGTGAGCCCCGCCGGTCCACGGCCGTTCGCCGTCAGCATCTCGGCGGCCCAGCCATGCAGATAGACGCCGGCGAGCGCCGCTTCGTAGCTCGGCAGACGCTCGGCCAGCAGCGCGCCGATGATGCCCCCGAGCACGTCGCCCGTGCCGCCCGCCGCCAGCGCGGCATTGCCTGTCGGATTGACGGCTACGCGTCCGTCGGGCGAGGCGATGACGGTGCCCGCGCCCTTGAGCACGACGATCGCACCGAAACGCGCGGCCAGCGCCCGGGCCGCGCCGATGCGATCGCGCTGCACGTGGGCGGCATCGACGCCCATCAGCCGCGCCGCTTCGAGCGGATGCGGCGTCAGCACGCAGGCGCGCGCTAGCGCGTCGGCATCTGGGTGTGCATCGAAGATGCCGCGTTCGGCGAGCGCGTCCGCCAGCGAGGTTTCCCGCGCGATCAAGTTCAGCGCGTCGGCATCGATCAAAAGCGGGATGTCACAGGCGAGCGCTTGGGCGAGCGACGATACCGCGCGCGGCGCATGCCCCATGCCGCAGCCGATTGCCAGCGCATCCATCGTCTCGATCCCGAAGCCGAGACTTCCGGGCGGATGAAGCATGAGTTCAGGATAGGGGGGGTCGTAGGGCGGCGCGCCGTCGCCGACGAAGGCGACGTGCACCTTGCCCGCGCCCGTTAGCAATGCGGCGCGTGCGGCAAGGATCGGCGCGCCGCACATGCCGGTATCGCCACCCACGACGGCTAGGTTGCCGAACGTCCCTTTGTGCGAGGCGAACGAGCGCGCCGGAAAGTGCGCGGCAAACAGCGAGGGTGCGTTCAGCCGGGCCACATCGTGCGCGATTGGGAGGTCGACGCCGAGCGGCGCCACCGTTACCGCACCGGCCAAGTCGCGGCCGCGCGTCATGTAGAGGCCCGGCTTAGCGCCGAGGAACGTCACCGTTTCGGTCGCGTGCACGGCCGCGCCGCCTTCGACCACATTTCCTGTATCGCTGTCGAGCCCGCTGGGGATGTCGAGCGCGAGCACGCGCCCGTGGGTGCTCGCGCGCTGGCTGATCCGCTCGGCCAGATCGGCGAAGACGCCATCGAGCGGCCGAGCCAGGCCGATGCCGAACAGCCCATCGATGACCCAGCCGTAGCCGTCGAGCGACGCCGGCGGAACGTGAGAAATCGGCACGCCGGCTGCGCGTGCCTCGGCGAGCGCCCAGCGCGCGTCGTCGGCTTTTGCTTCGAACGGCATGCAAACCTCGGCCGCGATGCCGGCTTGTCTGAGCCGGGTTGCGGCAACGAGCGCATCGCCCCCGTTATTGCCGGGCCCCGCGGCGATCCAGACCGGATGTTCACCGGCCAGCGAGCCGTCGTGAGCGGCACGCTCGACCAGATACTGGGCGCAGGCGGCGCCCGCCCGGTCCATCAGCGTATGCTCGGGCAGACTCGCGCCACCTTGCGCTTCCAGTGCGCGCAATTGGGCGACGGTGAAAAGCGGCAGCGGCCGGTCGGCCGGCGAGACGAGCTGGGGTGGGTGGCTTGGCGAGAGGGAATGGGCGGTCATGGAGCGAGCGTATTCAAGGGCAATCTCGAACACCCGGCGGTCACCGCGCCCAAAGCTGGCCGCGGTGGTGCGAAGCGCGGGTCACCGCGCCGGCCCCGCGGCGCGCTTGCGCCGCCACCCGGGCCGTCAGTTCGCGAAGCGTTCGGGCCGCAGCGCGGACAGCGTGTCGGGCGGCACGCTCGGCGTCGTGCCCGAGATCAGATCTGCGATTACTTTAGCAGAGCCGCAGGCGAGGCCCCAACCCGCGGGGCCGTGCCCCACGTTGACGAACAGGCGCGGATGCGCGGTGCCGCCGACGGCCGGCAAGCCGTCTGGCGACAGCAGGCGCACGCCTTCCCAGACTTGGGCGGCTGAAATCTTTGCTGCGCCGGGAATCCAGTCGTGCGTCGACTGCGCGAGCAAGGCCGTACCCGCTTCGACAAGCGGCTCGGCCAGCGGCTTGGCGAATTTGCGCTCCGATTGCAGCACGGCGGCGCCGGCGAGGCGAATGCGCTGGTTCATCCGGTTCATGGAGATGCGTCGCACCGAATCGACAACCGTCATGTGCGGCGCGCATTCCTCGTAAGCGATCGGGGCCGTCAACGACAGCATGCGGATCGGGTGCAGGGGCAACGCGAGGCCGAGCCGTTCGAGCAGCGGCTTGCTGCCTGAGCCCGCCGCGACGACGACGGCATCGCACGAAATGACGTCGACTTCGCGCGTACTCTTGCGCTCGCCCTGCGCGGGCCCGAGTTCCACGGCCGCGCGCTGATTTTCGAGCCGAATCGTCTCGACGGCGCGCCCGAACAGAAACTGCACGCCGCCTTGCTCGTCAAGCACCTGTTTGACGAGTTTCGTAAACAGCGGGCAGTTGGCGGTCCGCTCTTGCGGGAATAAGACACCGCCGGCAAACGCCGGCTGGGCGGGCACGGAGCGCTCGATCTCCGAACACTCGGCGGCCGACAGCAGGTTGTGTGGCGTCTCGAATTCGCCGAGCAGTTCAAGCGCACTTTGCGCCTGTCCCCATTCGCGAGGATCGCGCGTCACGTGCAGCACGCCCTCGCGCTGCTCGAATTCAAGATGAAAGCCGGCTTCGATCGAAGCAATGGCCTCGCGCGAAAGCTCGACGAGCGGGCGCAGGTGCAGCCATTGGGCGCGAAAAGCATCAGGTGCCTGCAGCAGCGCCAGTTGGCGCGCGAAGTGCCACGCGCTCGACCTGAAGCCTGGGCGGTAGACAACGCCGCGGCGAGCCCCGAGCAATGTGGGGCCGAACCAGGCGTCGAGCGGAGTCGGCAGCATGATGCCGCCGTGGCCGTAAGTGGCGCCTTGGGCAACCGTCGCGTGACGCTCCACGACACACACGCGGTGGCCGGCGGCACGAAGTTGGTAGGCGGTGGCGACGCCGACGATTCCGCCGCCGATGACGATGACATCCATGAATTAGCGTGAACAATCCCTACGATGCACGACGACGCGTAGCCACCCACGGCGTCAGACGCGGCAAGCGCCGTGCCGAATGCCGAGCATGAAGCACGAAGCACGAAGCATGAAGCGCAAGGCGAGGGGCATCAGCCTCGCTGGCCGACGCGGGATGAGGCAAACCGCGCATGATAGCGCCAAACGGATTCCGATGGATTGCGAAGAAACGCAAAATCGGCGGGGACGTGGCCTCTCGCCCTGTCCCGATGGCCCCGTCGCGCCTATCGGGGACTGACTTCCGGGTATAATCTCGGTCTTCCTTTCGCCTCAAGTCGCGGTATGCGCGCGCGAACCGCGCGATGCCCGGCACATCGACGCCTACGTCCTTCCATGGCCCATTTCTCGTGCTTTCCCGGTGCTTCGGCGCTCTCCGACTTCCGTCAAACCCGCCTGCTCGAAACGCTTGCACGCATCGACGCCAACATCGTCGACGTGCGCGGCCAGTTCCTGCACTTCGTCAACGCGCTGACGCCGCTGTCGGCGCAAGACAATGAGCGCATCGAAGCGCTGTTGCACTACGGTGAGCCGTTTGCGGCCGGCGAGGGGCGCGGTGCTCAGGAAACATTCCTGGCCGTCCCGCGCATCGGCACCGTCTCGCCGTGGGCGAGCAAGGCGACCGACATCGCGCATCACTGCGGGCTCGAACACCTGCGCCGCATCGAGCGCGGAATCGAATTCACGGTCACGTTGAAAGCGGGCTTGACCAGTGTGCTGGGCGGCAAGAAGGCGCTGTCCGACGAAGCGCGCGCCTTGGTCGCCGCCGCACTGCATGATCGGATGACCGAGAGCATCTTGCGCTCGCGCGACGACGCGCTGCATTTGTTCGACGAATTGCCGGCCAAGCCGTTGACGACGGTCGATGTGCGCGCACATGGCCGCGCGGCGCTCGAGCACGCGAACGGCGAGCTCGGCCTGGCGTTGGCGGACGACGAAATCGATTACCTCGTCGATGCATTCTCCAAGCTTGGCCGCAATCCAAGCGATGTCGAACTGATGATGTTCGCGCAAGCGAACAGCGAGCACTGCCGCCACAAGATCTTCAACGCGCAGTGGACGATCGACGGCGAGCCGCAAGACATCTCGCTGTTCCAGATGATCAAGAACACCGAGAAGCTCAATCCGCAAGGCACCATCGTCGCCTATTCGGACAACTCCGCGATCATGGAAGGCGGACTGGCCGAGCGTTGGTTCCCGCGTCCGGGCGCGGCGGGCGAGAGCGGTGCGCTCGATGAGCGCTACGGCCGCCACGTCGAGCTCACGCATACGCTGATGAAGGTGGAGACGCACAATCACCCGACGGCGATCTCGCCGTTCTCCGGCGCGGCGACGGGCGCGGGCGGCGAAATCCGCGACGAGGGTGCGACGGGGCGCGGCGCGCGGCCCAAGGCGGGCCTGACGGGCTTCACGGTGTCGAACCTGGAGCTGCCGGATGCCGTGCAAAGCTGGGAAAACGCACGCGACGCGGCCCAACCTTTGACCCTGCGCAACCCGAACGAGCAACACGCGCCTTACGGCCGTCCCGATCGGATCGCCTCGCCGCTACAGATCATGATCGATGGCCCGCTCGGCGGCGCGGCGTTCAATAATGAATTCGGCCGGCCCAACCTGGGCGGCTATTTCCGCGTCTATGAGCAAAATGTCGGCGGTCAGGTGCGCGGCTATCACAAGCCGATCATGATCGCGGGCGGCATCGGCAACATCTCCGATGCGCACACGCACAAGAATGATCTGCCGGGCGGCACGCTGCTCGTGCAGATCGGCGGCCCCGGCATGCGAATCGGCATGGGCGGCGGCGCGGCCAGCTCCATGGCCACGGGCGCGAACACGGCCGAGCTCGACTTTGACTCGGTCCAACGCGGCAACCCGGAAATCGAGCGGCGCGCGCAGGAAGTCATCAATGCATGCTGGCAGCTCGGCGATAAAAATCCGATCTTGAGCATCCACGATGTCGGCGCGGGCGGCATCTCGAATGCTTTCCCCGAACTCGTCGACGGTGCCGACAAGGGCGCGCGCTTCGAGCTGCGCCAAGTGCCGCTCGAGGAAAGCGGTCTTTCTCCGCGTGAGATTTGGTCGAACGAGGCGCAGGAGCGCTACGTCTTGGCGATCGCACCGGCCGACTTGCCGGCGTTCGAGGCGATTTGCTCGCGCGAGCGCTGTCCGCTGGCCGTTGTCGGCGTGGCAACGGAAGAGCGCCAACTGCAACTGATCGACGCCCATGCCGAAGGCGAGGCGGCGTATCCCGTCGATATGCCGATGGAAGTTCTACTCGGCAAGCCGCCGCGCATGCACCGCAACGTCGAACGCGTTGCGGCCGAGCGCACGAACGTCGACGTGACAGGCCTCTCGCTGTCGGAACTCGCCGTGTCGGTGCTGAAACATCCGACGGTGGCGAGCAAGTCGTTCTTGATCACGATCGGCGACCGCTCCGTCGGCGGCACGACGGTTCGCGATCAACTCGTTGGGCCGTGGCAAGTTCCGGTGGCCGACTGCGCGATCACGGCGGCCGATTACGCGGGCTTTCGCGGCGAGGCGATGACGATGGCGGAGCGCACGCCGCTCGCCGTCATCGACGCGCCGGCGTCCGGCCGCATGGCGGTGGGCGAAGCGGTGACGAATATCGCCAGCGCACCGATCGCCTCGCTCGACAAGCTCAAGTTGTCGGCGAACTGGATGGCGGCCTGCGGCACGGCCGGCGAGGACGCCGCGTTGTTCGACACGGTCAAGGCGATCGGCATGGAGTTGTGCCCGGCGCTCGGCATCAGCATTCCCGTCGGCAAGGATTCGCTGTCGATGAAGACGAAATGGAACGAGCAGGGCGTGGCGAAGGAAGTCGTCGCGCCGGTCTCGCTGATCATTTCCGCATTTGCGTCCGTCGAAGATATCCGCCGCCATCTGACGCCGCAACTGCGCAGCCAGGCCGATGCCGGCGATACGGTGTTGATTGCCATCGACCTCGGCCGGGGCAAACATCGCCTCGGCGGCAGCATTCTCGCCCAGGTCACGCAGCAGGTCGGCAATAGCGTGCCCGACGTCGACGATCCCGAAGATCTGAAACGCTTTTTCACGGCGATCCAAGCGATTAACGCGAGCGGCCGGCTGCTCGCTTACCACGACCGCTCGGACGGCGGCTTATGGGCGACCGTCTGCGAAATGGCGTTCGCCGGGCACGTAGGCGTGTCGCTGAACGTCGATATGCTCACGCTAGATCCGACGCACGAATTCGATTACGGCGACGCGAAAGATTGGGCGAAGCAGACGAGCGGCCGGCGCGACGATCTGACGTTGCGTGCGCTGTTTTCCGAAGAACTCGGCGCTGTGGTGCAGGTCCGTGCGGCCGATCGAGACGCGGTCCTCGGCGCACTGCGCGATCACGGCTTGGGCGCGTGCTCGCACGTCATCGGCAAGCTCAACGAGCGTGATGTCATCGAGATCTATCGCGACGCGAAGAAAATCTACGACGCGCCGCGCGCCGAGCTGCAACGCGCGTGGAGCGAAGTGAGCTGGCGCATCGCGCGGCTACGCGACAACCCGGCGTGCGCCGATGCCGAATACGATGCTTTGCTCGATGCGCAAGACCCCGGCATTTCACCGCATCTGACGTTCGATCCGAGCGATGATGTCGCTGCGCCGTTCTTGAACGTGGGGGCTCGTCCGCGCGTTGCGATCTTGCGCGAGCAAGGCGTCAACTCGCATCTGGAAACGGCCTACGCGTTCGATCGGGCCGGTTTCGAAGCCTACGACGTTCATATGAGCGACTTGCTCTCGGGTCGTGCGACGCTGGCGGACTTCAAGGGCGCCGTGGCGTGCGGCGGCTTTTCGTACGGCGACGTTCTTGGCGCCGGTGAAGGCTGGGCGAAGACGATTCGCTTCAACCCGCAGTTGGCCGAGATGTTCGCGACATTTTTCGGGCGTGCCGATACGTTCGCGTTGGGCATTTGCAATGGCTGCCAGATGATGAGTAGCTTGGCTTCGATGATTCCCGGTGCCGATGCATGGCCGAAGTTCACGCGCAACAAATCGGAGAAGTTCGAGGCACGTTTCTCATTCGTTCGCGTGGAATCGTCGCCGTCGATCTTCTTTGCTGGAATGGAAGGATCGCGGATTCCGGTGGCGATTGCGCACGGTGAGGGATTCGCCGATTTCTCGCAGCAGGGCGATGCCTCACGTGCGCTGGTGGGGATGCGCTATGCCGATCATCATGGTGAAGCGACGGAACGCTATCCGTTCAACCCGAACGGCTCGCCGGGCGGCATTACCTCGGTCACGACGGCAGACGGTCGCTTCACGGTGCTGATGCCGCACATGGAGCGCGTGCATCGCACGGTCACGATGAGCTGGCACCCCGAGGGCTGGGGCGACGCAAGCCCGTGGATGCGCGCGTTTCAAAACGCGCGGCGGTGGTTGGGGTAAGTCGCGCAAACGACAATGCCGCCCGAGGGCGGCATTGTTATTTACGGCTATTACAGCTATTCAATCCAGGCTAGAGCAGCGCTGACTGCTTGCGCCTTACTGAATCTTCGCCTTGGCGCGCAGGCTTTGCTCGAACGCTTGCAGCTTTTCCTGCTGGATCTGCTGAACGATCTGCGCCTTCACTTGGTCGAGCGGCGGCGGCGCGGTGTCGCGGACGTCATCGACACGAATGATGTGCCAGCCGAACTGCGTGTGCACAGGCGTATCGGTCATCTGGCCTTTCTTCAGCTTCTCGGCCGCCGCGGCGAATTCAGGCACGTAGGTGTGCGGATTCGCCCAGTCGAGGTCGCCGCCGTTCTTGCCCGATCCCGGATCCTTCGAATATTGCTTGGCAAGATCCTCGAATTTCGAGCCGGCCTTGATCTTCGCGATCAGATCCTTTGCCTGCTTCTCGTTGTCGACGAGAATGTGATGCAAGTGATATTCCTTGCCGCCCGCTTGCTTGGCGAGATCGTCGTAGCGTGCCTTCACTTCGGCGTCGCTCGGCTTATTCTTCGCGACGTAATCTTCGATCAGCGAGTGCAGGACGACGCTTTGCTGAGCTACCGCAACTTGCGCCTTCACGTCGTCGCGATTCGGAATGCCTTCACGCACGGCTTCCTGCATGAGGACTTCGCGGTTGACGAGTTCCTGTTTCACTGCGTCGTGCAGTTGCGGCGTGTCTTGCTGACCTTGCTTCACGAGCTGAGCGACGAGCGCGTCGGCGCGTGATTTCGGAATGGCGGTACCGTTCACGACGGCGATGTTCTGCGCGAAGGCCGGGGCAGCCGCGAACGCGGCCAGCATTACCCAGAGACGGGTCTTTTTATGGGTCATCGGAAGTTCCTAGCGTTCCTGTCGAAATGAATCGGTTCAGTCAGCGCGCCCCCGGGTTGCCGCTTCTCGCGGAAACGGAAAGGGGCGCTCGAGGTTCAACCCTTGGTGACGTCGAGACGTGGAGTTACGCGCCGGGTAGCCGAGCGAATTCCTCGGGCGTATACGCCGTGATGGCGAGCGCATGGATCCCACGCTGCATAACATCGGCTAGCGCATCATACACTAGCCGATGCCGCGCCACGCGGGGCTTGCCCGCGAATGCGACGGCCACGATCGTCACCGCGTAGTGCCCACCCGCGGACGCGCCGGCATGGCCCGCATGCAGCGCGCTATCGTCGCGAACGGACACCGACTGCGGCGCGAGCGCGGCGCCGAGCCGCGATTCAATGAAGGCGATGCGGGCGTCGGGCGACGCGCTGACAAAGTCGACGGATTCGTTCATCGCTCACTCCTCCTTCATGTACTTGGCGAGCCAGAGGCTTTGCATCACGATGAACACGACCATCGCCCCCGTCGTGCCGAACAGCTTGAAGTTGACCCACTGAGCCTGGGTGAAGTTTCCGACGACATATAAATTCGCGACACCGAGTGCGGCGAAAAACAGCGCCCAAGCGATGTTGAGCTTGTCCCAAACGTCAGTCGGCAGCGTCAGCTGCTTGCCCATCATCTTTTCGATTATGTTCTTGCGGAAGCCGTAGCGTGCCACGGCCAAGCCGACCGCGAACAGCCAGTAGAGCGCGGTCGGCTTCCATTGGTTGAATTTCTGATTGTGCAGCACGAGCGTGGCGCCGCCGAACACGACGATGACGGCCAAACTGACCCACAGCATCGGATCGACCTTCCGATGGCGAAAGGCCACCCATGCGACTTGCACGAGAGTCGCCGCGATGGCGACGGCCGTCGCCGTGAAGATGCCCCACAGCTTGAATGCAACGAAGAACAGGATGATCGGGAATAGATCGAAGAGAAATTTCATGAAGGCCGAGGAGTCCGAAAGCGTCGATGGACGCGGTGCGCGGTGCGGCGGTGCGAGTATTCCGCCGCGCCGGGCACGACGACCGAAGGTTACTTGGGCTCGAATTGTAGCGCAGCGGAATTGATGCAGTAACGCAGCCCCGTCGGCGCGGGGCCGTCTTCGAAGACGTGGCCCAGATGCGCGCCGCACTGCTTGCAGCGCACCTCGATGCGCAACATGCCATGCGAACGGTCGGTCTTCTCTTCGATGACTTCGCCGTTGATGGGTTTGAAATAACTTGGCCAGCCGCAGCCGGCGTCGAACTTCGTCGACGATTCGAACAGCGGCGTGCCGCA
>CAYRLJ010000040.1:0-17984 GCA_964425025.1 uncultured Burkholderia sp.
GCTTCGAGACGAGCTCGACTTGGCCGAACGTGAACTTTACCTGCGTCGAAGCGATGTCTATTTTCAACGTGTCGTCGATGTCTTCGAGCAAACGCTGCAATTCGAGAATCGTCTTACGCGGGATGATCACCTCCTGGCGCGGGAAGTCACCCTCGATCTTCATCGACGAGAACGCGAGGCGGTGGCCGTCGGTGGCCACGGCCATCAACTGGCCGCCGTCCACGACGAGCAGCATCCCGTTCAGGTAGTAGCGGATGTCCTGCTGCGCCATCGCAAAATAGACCATGCCGAGCAACTGGCGGAACGTCTTTTGCGGGACGGCCAAGCTCGCGCCGTAATCCTTGGCTTGGGCGACGGTCGGAAACTCGTCGGCCGCTAGGGTCTGCAGCGCGAAGCGGCTCTTGCCCGATTGCACGGTCAAACGTTTGTCGGCCAGCGACAAGCTCACCTGGCCATCGGGCATCGCGCGCAAGATATCGAGCAGCTTACGGGCCGCCACGGTCGTGGCAATCGATTCGCCGCCGACGCCGAAACCGGCGCGCGTCGTGATTTGCAACTCGAGGTCAGTCGATAGAAACGACACATCCGGGCCGTTCTTGGTGATCAGCAAGTTTGCGAGGATCGGCAACGTATGGCGGCGTTCGACGATGCCGCTCACGGTTTGCAGCGGCCTTAGGAGGTTATCTCGTTCGGTCTTGACCAGTTGCATAGGTTTCCTTCGTTGATATGACGGCAAACTGCGCCTCACCCGGCAGTTCATGCGACGAAAACGCCCATACCCCGCTTTTTCTGCGCGCCTTCGCCTGCCTGCCCGCGCGTTGTTCCCGCGCTTTCATCCCCGCCTCGCTCGCGCCGCGAAGCACGGGGGGCCAAACCTATATTGTGCCTGAAAAAACGACCGATCCCGCCAAAAGCGGGATGGGTGGAGCGCGCGCTCCGGGAGGAGAGGCAACTCGCCGGCTCAGCCCTTCAGCGTCTGTTCGAGCACGTGCAGTTCGTGGTTCAGCTGCGCGTCCTTGCCGCGCTCGTCGGCGATCTTGCGCACGGCGTGCAACACCGTGGTGTGATCGCGCCCGCCGAACAGCTCGCCGATCTCGGGCAGGCTCTTTTGCGTCAGCTCCTTGGCGAGGTACATGGCAATTTGCCGCGGCCGCGCGATGTTGGCCGGACGCTTCTTCGAATACATGTCGGCCACTTTGATGTTGTAAAAGTCGGCGACGGTCTTTTGAATGTTCTCGACGGAGATCTGGCGGTTTTGCACCGTCAGCAGATCTTTGAGCGCTTCTTTCGTCAGCTCGATCGTGATCTCGCGACCGTGAAACTTCGAATACGCGAGGATTTTGCGCAGCGCGCCTTCGAGCTCGCGTACGTTCGAACGCAGATGCTTGGCGACGAAGAACGCGACGTCCTCCGACACGCTCACGCCCTCCGATTGCGCCTTGCGCATCAAAATCGCCACGCGCATTTCGAGTTCGGGCGGCTCGATCGCTACCGTCAAGCCGGAATCGAAGCGCGAGATGAGCCGATCGTCGATGCCCGAGATTTCCTTCGGATACGTATCGCTCGTGATGATGACCTGCGCCTTGTTCGCGACCAGCGCCTCGAACGCATAGAAGAACTCTTCCTGCGTCCGCGATTTGCCCGAGAAAAACTGAATGTCGTCGATGAGCAGCAGGTCGAGCGAATGGTAGTAGCGCTTGAAGTCGTCGAACGCCTTGCGCTGATACGCCTTCACGACATCCGACACGTACTGTTCGGCGTGAATGTAGCGGATGCGCGCGCCCGCTTTATCTTGCAGGAGCTGGTTCCCGATCGCGTGAATCAGGTGGGTCTTGCCCAAGCCCACGCCGCCGTACAGAAACAGTGGGTTGTACGAGATGCCCGGGTTGTCGGCCACCTGAATCGCCGCCGCGCGAGCCAGCTGATTCGCCTTACCGGTGACGAAATTATCGAAGGTCAGCACCGGATTGAGCTTCGAGCGCTCGTACATCGATTCGGTTTCCGCGCTGCGCGGTGCGGCGCCCAAGCCGGGGCGCCAAGTGCGGCGCGCGGCCGCCGCTTCGTGGGCGTCGACGCTAGGCAAGTCGAGATCGGCCGCGTCGTCGAGCGCGCCGTTCGACGCATGGTCCTCGCCTGCGCCGAATCCGGCAGCGGCCTTGGGGCTAGCCGCCGCCACTGCCGTGGCGGCACCGGCGCCGGGCGCGAGGCCGGCAGCGTTCATCGCCGCAGCCGCCGATGCCGGTACGCGCGGCAGCGGCACCGAAGACGGCGCGCCCGCGCTCGGGCGCATGCCTGCCTTCGGATCGAGGACGAATTGCACTTCGACGGGCGCCTGCCAAAAATCGCGGGCGAGATCGGAGATACGGCCCGAAAACTGGCTCTTGACCCAGTCGAGCTTGAAGCGGTTCGGCGCGGCGATGGACAGCGTATTCGCGGCAGCGTCGAAGGCGACCGGGGCCAACGGTTTAATCCACGTCACGTACTGCTGGGGCGTCAATTCACGCTCCAACAGTGCGGAACAGTGTTGCCAGAATTCATTCATCAAGGCGATATCTTTTTAAGGCACGCGAAACGCCCGCCGCCGCCCTCCCCGAGCGTCGCGCGGCGGTAGGACCCGATGCGGCAAAGCGAGCGAGCCTCGCGGCCCGTCGCCACCGAGTGTGCGGCGAGGCGGCCCGTGCGGAGCGGCGTGCTGGATTCTTGAAGTAAGGCGAGATTCTACCGCCAAACGCGTGGCGCGAGGGAGTTATCCACAGGGCCGGATCGTGCACGGCATGCGCTTCATTTCTCGGCATTTGGCCGTGGTCGCGCTGCATCGAAACACGTAAAGTATTGACGACCAAGAGAAAAGCAGTTTAAATAGCGGGTTCCCGCGAAAGCGAACACTCTTTTTTCGGCCCCGGCCCATTGCCTAGCGTATAACGCGTTCAACCAGCGCGCCCCTAGTGCCGATGCGTACGCGGTCCATTCTCAAGTGAGATCGACATGAAACGTACTTACCAACCGTCCGTTACGCGCCGCAAGCGCACCCATGGTTTCCGTGTTCGCATGAAGACCGCCGGCGGCCGTAAAGTGATCAACGCTCGCCGCGCCAAGGGCCGCAAGCGTCTGGCCATCTAAGGCGACGCGCGCCGTAGCCGTCGCCCGCGTGTCACGCGGGAGCTGCCGGTACCGGCTGCACATCTTTATAGGGCCCGGTTCCGTTGCGAGCGCCAGCAGCCTTCCCCAAAGCCGCGAGGCTTCTCAAAACGGATGAATTTTCATCCGTTTTTCGTTTGCGCCCGTGGCGCCGCTCGACGCATTTCGTTGTCTACGCGCGGCCGACCGGCCAAGCGGCCCGTCTCGGGCTCGTCGTCGGCAAAAAGTTCGCCCCGCGGGCCGCGACGCGCAATCTCGTCAAACGGGTCGCGCGCGAAAGCTTTCGTCTACGCCGTGCCGAGTTCGACGGCTGGGATTTGCTGCTGCGCGTGTCCACGCGCTTCGATAAAGCCGCGTTGCCGAGCGCCGTCTCGCCGCCGTTGAGAACGCTGTGCCGAACCGAGATCGAGATGTTGCTTGGCAAGGTGGCGCGCGAGATCGCGCGGCGCCAGGCTACGCCGCCGCCGTCCGATTCGGCGCAAGAATGATTTGACCTGCGCGCGCATGCGCCGATACCCTCTCGGAATTCGGTTCATACGCCGCGCCGCCCGGCGGGAGCCTCGCGCCCCGATGCTATGCAAACGGTACTGATCGCGCTGCTGCGTTTGTATAAGGTTGCCGTAAGCCCTCTGCTCGGCAGCCGTTGCCGTTTTTATCCTTCCTGTTCGGATTACGCGCGCGAGGCAATCCAGTATCATGGCGCCGCGCGCGGGAGTTACCTCGCGGTGAAGCGCTTATGTCGCTGCCATCCGTTTTCCGCGGGCGGGATCGATCTCGTTCCGCCCGCACCCCCGAAAAAGCGCTGAAACGCCGCCCCATCGACTCTGAGACCACGCATGGATATCAAACGCACCATCCTATGGGCGATCTTCTTCGTGTCAGCGATCATGCTGTTCGACAACTGGCAACGCGAGCAAGGACGCCCGTCGATGTTCTTCCCGAACCCGACGCATACGCAGACGAGCGCCGCCCCTGCATCGGGCACGCCCGGCTCGGAAGCGGCGGTGCCCTCGAACGCCAGCACGCCGGCTGCTGTTGCCGGCATGGCGCCGAGCCAGCCGCAAGCGTCCGCGCAGCTGGTTCATTTCAGCACCGACGTCTATGACGGCGAGATCGATACACGCGGGGGCACGCTCGAAAAGCTCGTCCTCACGAAGAGCGCCGACCCGAAGGGCGCGCCGCTCAATGTCACGCTGTTCGATCGCACCGCGACGCACACGTATCTCGCGCGCACGGGCCTGATCGGCGGCGACTTCCCGAACCACAACGACATCTTCACGCCCGTTCCGGGTCCGCTCGCGCTGAGCCCCGATCAGAAAACGCTGACGGTCTCGCTCGAATCGCCTGTGAAGGGTGGCCTAAAGGTCGTCAAAACGTACACGTTCACACGTGACAGCTATGTGATCGGCGTCGATACGAAGATCGAGAACGTCGGTACGGTGCCGGTCAAGCCGAGCCTGTACATGGAAATCGTGCGCGATAGCCAGGCTGTCGACACGCCGCGCTTCTCGCACACGTTCCTCGGCCCGGCGCTTTATACGAACGAGCATCATTTCCAAAAGATCACGTTCAGCGACATCGATAAGAACAAGGTCGACGCGGCGAGTTCGGCCAACAACGGCTGGATCGGCATGGTTCAGCATTACTTTGCGACGGCATGGATCCCGCAGCAGGGCGCGCCGCGCAACATCTACGTCGAAAAGATCGACCCGACGCTCTACCGCATCGGCGTCCAGCAGCCGCTGTCCACGATCGCGCCGGGGCAATCCACCGACGTATCGGCGCGTTTGTTCGCCGGCCCCGAAGAAGAGCGCCAGTTGGAAAGTATCGCCCCGGGCCTGGAACTCGTGAAGGATTACGGCTACGTGACGATCATCGCCAAGCCGCTGTTCTGGCTGCTCGAGAAGATTCACGGTGTGGTCGGCAACTGGGGCTGGGCAATCGTGCTGCTCACGGTGCTGATCAAGGCGGTATTCTTCCCGCTGTCGGCTGCGAGCTACAAGTCGATGGCGCGCATGAAGACAATCACGCCGCGCATGCAGGCGCTGCGCGAGCGGTTCAAGGGCGATCCGCAAAAGATGAACGCGGCGCTGATGGAGCTGTACAAGACCGAGAAGGTGAACCCGTTCGGCGGCTGCCTGCCGATCGTCATTCAGATTCCGGTGTTCATCTCGCTGTACTGGGTGTTGCTCTCGTCGGTCGAAATGCGCGGCGCGCCGTGGATTCTTTGGATTCACGACCTCTCGGCACAAGACCCTTACTTCATCCTGCCCGTTCTGATGGCCGTGTCGATGTTCCTGCAAACGCGCTTGAACCCGACGCCGCCCGATCCTGTCCAGGCCAAGATGATGATGTTCATGCCGATCGCATTCTCGTTCATGTTCTTTTTCTTCCCGGCGGGTCTCGTGCTGTACTACGTCGTGAACAACGTACTGTCGATCACGCAGCAGTACTACATCACGCGCGTAATGGGCAACGCCAAGAACAAGGCCGCTTGATCGCACGCGCGGCGCATGCCGCGCGGGTCCCGCACATCACAATTTGAGTGGTGAAAGCAAATCGCCCGGGCACACCGGGCGATTTTTTTTGCGACGTAGGTTCTGCGACGTGATCGAGCAAACGTTAGCGCTCGCCGCCTTCGCCGTAGAACTGGGCGATCAATTCCTGGACCAGATAGCGATGGTGTGGCGAAAGCGATTCGATCTTCGACGCCAGCTCGATCGTCTCCGGTGTGAGCGGATATTTCTCGTCGCGAGGGAGCGGCTTAGGCGTCGTGCGCGCGGCCGCGTTCGGTGGCGGGCCGTACTTCAGCCAGTGAGGATCGACCCGTAGCCACTGCGCGAGCGTCTCCAGCTTGTCAGATGTTGGGATCGTACGCCCTGTCAGCCATTTGTGAGCCGTTTGCGGGGAAATCGGTTGCTCGCCATGGTGACGCAAGTTGAAATGCAAAGCGAGCTGCGTCCCGCCCAGCACCTTTTCGGGGCTACGCTGCATAGCGAACTTCAGGCGCTCCGAGAACGCCGCTTTTTCTTCGACGGTTGGCATCGGCAAATTGTGCAATCGAGCCCATACGGAGAAGACAACCGGCCGGGTCAGCTTTAGCCCGATCGGGCACGAAATCAGCCATTTTGGGTCGAATAGTGGGCTGCGTTCGCATGAAGCCAATCGTCCTGGATCGGCATTGCACCGCTATCGCACCGGTACCGTCGGCTTCGTTCTCGCCGCTTCGTCTTAATATTACGCTATCTTGATTGAGATAAATCATAACTATGGTATAGGGCGGCCACGTCTGCTTTGGACCTCGCGAGCGTTCCGACATCGCCAAGCTACAATGCCGGCCATCAGTCTTCGCCTCCTTTCATTGCGCTCGTTTTGACTATGCTTTCTCTCGATTCCGATCCGATCGTCGCTATCGCCACCGCACCCGGACGCGGAGGAATCGGTGTCGTACGTGTCTCCTGCGCTCGCGCGGGCGAAGCCGCTGCACTGGTGCTGATGAATGCGGTTTGCGGTCAGGCGCTGGCGCCGCGCCACGCGAGCTACGTGCCGTTCCTCGACGCGGGGGCCAATGCGCTCGATCGCGGCATCGCCCTTTACTTTCCTGCGCCGCATTCGTACACGGGCGAACACGTGGTCGAATTGCAAGGTCATGGCGGGCCCGTGGTGCTGCAACTCATGTTGCAGCGATGCCTCGACGTAGGGCACGCGTTCGGCCTGCGGCTCGCGGAGCCGGGCGAATTCACGCGGCGCGCGTTTTTGAACGACAAACTCGACCTCGCGCAAGCAGAGGCCGTCGCCGATCTCATCGAGGCGAGCACGGAAGCGGCGGCGCGTTCGGCGGGGCGTTCGCTCGAGGGAGCGTTTTCGCGCGATATTCATGCGCTCGTCGATGAAGTGATTGCCTTGCGGATGCTCGTCGAGGCGACGCTCGATTTCCCGGAGGAGGAGATCGACTTCCTTGAAGCCGCCGACGCTCATGGCAAGCTCGCGCATATCCGTGAGCGGCTCGATCACATCCTTGGCGAAGCGCGCCAAGGGGCGCTGTTGCGCGAGGGGTTGTCGGTCGTGCTTGCGGGGCAGCCGAACGTCGGTAAATCGTCGCTGCTCAATGCGCTGGCCGGCGCGGAGTTGGCGATCGTCACGCCGATTGCGGGCACGACGCGCGACAAGGTCACACAGACGATCCAAATCGAAGGCATCCCGCTGCATGTGATCGATACGGCTGGGTTGCGCGAAACAGAAGATGAAGTGGAACGAATCGGCATCGCCCGCACTTGGAATGAGATCGAGCGTGCGGATGTGGTTTTGCATCTGCTCGATGCGAGCTCGGGGATGACTGACGGGGATGTCCTCATCGCGCAGCGGTTTCCGTCGGGCGTACCTGTCGTGCGCGTGCTGAACAAGACGGATTTGACCGGCGTCGGCGCTTCGGTGAATCGGCAGGCAGCGGGAGGTGGCGAGGGCGAAGCCTGCGAAATAAGACTTTCCGCGAAGAGCAGCGAGGGCATTGATCTGCTGCGCGCCGAACTGCTGCGAATTGCCGGATGGCAAGCGGGGACGGAGAGTGTTTATCTCGCGCGCGAGCGTCATTTGATCGCGCTGCGCGCGGCGCAGGACCACGTATCGCTCGCGACGGACCATGCACAAGAGCGTGCGCAATCGCTCGATTTGTTTGCCGAGGAATTGCGGCTCGCGCAGGAAGCGCTGAGCTCGATTACCGGCGAGTTCACATCGGACGATCTGTTGGGGGTGATCTTTAGCCGGTTTTGTATTGGAAAATAAATCGCTCCCAAGCGCTCCACACAGCCCACAACCATCCCAGCATCAAACCCTTATCCACAAAAGGTCTACCGGCAGCCTCCCCCAATAGCCGCCTATCGTCCTGCACGACTTTCGGCGCACTGCCAGCACGCACTTGCACGAGATGGGCCAGCCATCCGACGCCATCGAGAAGGCGCTCGCGCATTCAATCAAGGGCATCAAGGGCGTGTACAACCGCGCCGAGTATGCCGAAGAGCGGCGGCGCATCCTGCGCCTGTGGGCTGACTTTGTGGAGGCCCAGATTAACGAAGGCTCGGAAAGTCATCATCGGGAAGTTCGGTGCTGTCGGCTGACACCGCCACACTGTATAAATAAACAGCTACGGCCCTACAATGACCCGCAATAGCTACCCATTGCCCGGTAGCCATCCCCTCGTCAAGCTAGGTGGCGCAGATGCAGAACAACAAACCTATCGAAGCTCTTCATCATCGAACCTTCGAGAGCATCAAGCCAGTTCAATGATGACGGCTCCGAGTTTTGGTTTGCGCGAGACTTGGCCCCGCTGCTCGACTATCCACAATGGCGCAACTTCCTGCCCGTGCTCGATAAGGCTCGTGAGGCCTGCCGACAAAGCGGACAGCATGTGGGAGACCATTTTGCGGACATCCGCAAAATGGTCGGTATCGGCTCGGGCGCCCAACGTCCGGTTGATGACGTGTGCCTGTCCCGGTACGCCTGCTATCTGGTCGTACAGAACGGCGACCCGTCCAAGCCGGTAATCGCCAACGGGCAAACCTATTTCGCGATGCAAACGCGGCGGCAGGAACTCGCTGACGATGCCAAGTTCGCACGACTCGACGAAGATGGAAAGCGTCTCGCCATCCGCAATGAGCTGATCACTCACAACAAACATCTGGCCGCTGCTGCCAAGGATGCTGGTGTCGAGACGCCGGTTGAGTACGCTGTCTTTCAGGATCACGGCTACAAAGGCTTGTACGGCGGATTAGGCAACAAGGAAATTCACGCCAAGAAAGGTCTGAAGAAGAGTCAGAAGATCCTCGATCACATGGGCAGCACTGAGCTTGCAGCCAACCTGTTCCGCGCGACGCAGACCGAAGAGAAGCTGCGCCGAGAAGGCGTCAAGGGCAATCAAGCGGAGAACAAGCGCAATGACATTTCACAAAGGAATATCGGGCAACCCGGCCGGACGCAAGAAAGGCATTAAGAACAAGCGCACGGAGCTGCGCGGGCTCCTGCAATCGCGCGCCGATGACCTTGTGCAAAAAGCGGTCGAGCTCGCGCTGGAGGGCGATACGGCGGCCTTGCGCATCTGTATAGACCGATGCATACCCGCGATCAAGGCGAAGGATGCGCCGATCGCATTGGCCGGGCTGACGGGGACGCTGGCCGAGCAGGGGCAGGCGGTATTGAGTGCAATGGCGGCCGGAACCATCACGCCCGACGAAGCGAATGCAGTGATGCAAGTGATTGCCGCACACGCACGGATCGTCGAAGTCGACGAGTTAGAGAAGCAAGTCGCGACGTTGGAGGAAAACTATGTCACGAAAACTTGAGGCCCGCGTGGAGCAACTGGAAAGACGCGGCGGGGCCGCTCTTGGTTGCAGCCGCCCGAAGATTATTTGGCTGGCCTCCTTGGAGCCTTTAGAACCTTCAGCGCTGGCGAACGATTTTGAAGGCGTTTCGATTAACGCAGCCTTCCACCCGCTTCCGGCCGGAGAAGACATCGATGCGTTTGAGGCGCGATTGATGGCCCAGGCCGAAAGGGAAGTGGCGAGCGAGAGCGGGCTTATTCCTATCTGTACGGTAGATGTACGGTAGATCGGGTACGCAGAGACCGATGTGACATGACGAATACAGCGCTTTCCTCCGCTGAGAGCAATCGAAGCCGCGTTGGGATCGCGACTTGTCCGAACTCCGATATCACGGACGAGCGCCGACACACGACTACCCCACTGGCCGGGATCGTCGAAAGCGACGAATAGCTAGCTGCACTTCCGAGGTACACAATGGCAAGCAACCTGAAAGCACGGATCGCTCAGCTCGAAAGCACATCTACGAATCAACCGTACATCTTCATGGTCGAGGTGTTCGTCGATGGGCGGCCTGTGGGGATGAGGATAGACGGCGTGCTGCACGAGCTCCAGGACGCTGGAACGATGAATGAGCTGGAGGCACGGCTCCGCGCTGCAATTGACCGGCTGCGGCGGCCCGGCGTAGCAAAAGTTTCGCGGCCTGCGATCATCCGATGCAGCGAACTCGATTTCCTCGTCCTTTAGCGCGTGGGCGAAGCCCTTTGCCTCACAGGCGGTGGTAGGCTGGGAGCAAGCGGGCGCGGCTTGTAGGCCTCATCTCAGTCTCCGACGCGAAGGCTCGCTCTCCTTAGCCTAACGTCTGGCCTGGGAATTGCTCCGATCGAAAAGACTCGTCGCGCGAACTCGTGTCGCACGGCGCGCACATATTACGAAAAATCATTTTTTGAGAAGGCCGCGTGCGCTAAAGTGTGGTTGTAGACTTGCCGTTAGTGCAGGGGAGTCTAGGCACGCAAGCCGTAAGGAGAGACGCGATGTTCGACTTTCGTATGTCATTGCGCGAAAACTTCGCCTCGTTCCGTGACGACAAGACAGGAAAGTACGTGTTCGTCGATTCGTTCGACAACCATGAATTCAGCGTCCGCATGGGCACGATGCGCGACAGCAGGTTCATCGGCACCTTCGTTGCCGACTCAAGTGACGTTCTGAATGCAAAGCTGAAAGAGCTTGTAGAGGACGCATGCGCGTGATCGATCATGCCAATAACCATAACGGAATTGGCAGGACTCGAGGCCCGGGTTAACGCGAAGTTAGCGAAGCACAATATGAAACTCGTGCTATCGGCGCATTTCTCTGGTCAACGAATTAATGATCCGCGAAACGTCCCTCCTATTACATTGCTGGAGATAGAGACAGCGATCAACAACTTGATTGACAACCGGATTTCGGATCTCGTCAGTTTGAACGACGGCGATACATTCAATCTTCGATGCAGTGCGTCCCACATCAACATCCCCTGCGGATGCGCGAAGTGGAAGAGTGTCGCAGGTTCAACACAATACGAGATCACCGCGATCACGATCATGCGCAAGGCGACTTTCGTTGCTCAAGATCCCCGGGAATTCCTGGTCTGAAGTCGACGTAGTTTTTGCCGTGCCTGCTCGCCGGTCCACCGATACAATCGGTCGAAAAATAGCAAATACGGAGTGCGCGGTGATCAAAGACTGGGCGACATTCGGGGCAGCGTTTCTGCTTGGCGTCGTAGCCGCGGCTTTCTGGCGTTGGCCGCCTAGCTCCAGTGGCGACATGGCAGCCTGGGTTCAGGCTGGTGGGACGATCGCCGCGGTCATCGCTAGCGCCGGACTGCTGCATTATCAGGCGGGACTCCAGCGTAGAAGTCGGCTCAGAGCGATCCACGCGGTTGTCGACCTCGCGCTTCAGTCGGTAACACAGCCGCTGGAAGTTCCTGACGGTTTCGAGCAGTTCAATTGCTTCGCATCACTCGATCTCCAAAAAGTCCGCTTCGCCTTCGATTCGCTTTGCAAGATCCCGCTGCATGAGGTCGATTCGGCAGCCGCCGTGCGGCACGTAAGCGCTGCGATCGAGGCCATGAGAAAGATTGCTGGGATGCTCGGCTCGGACGAAATCGTGGGAGCATTCCACCGGGCAGAGAGGACGGTAGTCGCGAGCGTCTTTGCTCAAGAGACTGCTGCTCTGCAGGCAGCGTGTCAAGCGTTGGAAGAGGCGGGATGATTCAGTAGGCTCGCACGTTTTCTAAGTGGTCAAATGTTTGCGCGCCAAGGCGGAGCGGCTGATTCGAGGCGAAATTTCTGAACGAAGACGCTATCCGTTAAAAACGCCGATGGGGATGATTGTCGCTCCGCTTGGAGTGCGTCGAGGTGGTCCGCCCAGCGTTGCATCATCTTGCGGCGCTCGGGCAGGAACTCTGCGTGCACGTACGCGGCTGTGACTTGGTTGTGCTCCGCGTGCGCCAGTTGCCGATCGACAACGTCGCGGCTGTAGCCGAGCTCGCGTAGCACCGTTGCCGCAAATCAGCCGCGCGGCCGATTCGCGCGCACCTGCGGCAGTGGGTATGATTCGCTTTAAGGCGGCGCAGCAAAGGCGAGGTGGCGATGATCTACGCCTATCCATTTGGTTGGGCTGGCCATCGCAATCTATCTGGCTTGCACTGATCAGCTCGGCGAGACCTCCTTGTTCGGCGCTGAAGGCGCATTTGTCAGCGTCGTATGGCTGTGGCCGCTTTACGTGTTCGGCTTTGTGATCGATTACGTACTGGCGAGGCTCAAGAAATGACTGACGTCCCCGCTCTGCGGTTTGTGCGGCAGGTTGTTGGCCGCCCGTCGCCTGTGGATAAATCAGGGCGCTTTGAGTTTTTGGCACACGAGATGGCACACAAAACGGCGTGCGCCGCCTTTTATCCTTGGCAGACAGGGCTCTGTGGCATTTCACTAGGTTCTGTATTGAAGTGATTGGTCGCCCCCGTTACCCAAGGTCGTCTAGCCGAACCTCTCCCCGCCCCTGCTAGCATGGATTGCCTAGCATTGGTCACTCGCGCTGGAGGCAAATTGCTCCATGAAAATCACATTCGACCAAATCAAGGCCGCGTGACGGCGATAATATGCGACAAATACGCACCCGCGTGCCATTTTTCGTCGCCTACCTGCTGCTAAATTCTGTTTCTTGCCTATCCTACTACTGCGGACAGGCCCGAGCCTGACGGGTATGTTTTCCATGCTTCTTTCCCACATAGTGAATCGCCCGACTCTCGGATAGCCAGGCACCCCGCTTCTTCACCCGGCGCGGTGATTCCGTCAGTAGCAGTCAAGCACAAGGGGGAACGTCATGAAGAGGACGATGGCGGCGATGGGTTGCATCAGCGCCGCGGCGATGATTCTGTCGGGTTGCGGAAAAGATTCGGCGAGTCAGTCGCAAGCTGGAAGCCAATCAGTACCCGCCGCTGCAGTTGCTGCCGCACCGACCTCGAGCCCGGCGCCTGAAGCGGTCGCGTCACCGCCCCCGCCGAGCCACAAGTACTCTATGGTCGACAACGGTACATATGGATATGAACCCGCCCTAAGCGAGGACGACATTCGTAACGGGACGGCTACGAAGCCGCTGGTCATGATGCGGTACGTCGGTAACAAGAACGGGAGATTTGTCATCATCATACTGGGCAGTGACTCGAATAGCCCCAGTTACGTGAATCGCGTTAGCTGCCAGGCGCCATGCGAGTTTGCCAAATCAGAAACCCTGTCCGGCGACATAGTGGTGAATACCGAAACCGTCCGTGTCACGCCGGATTCAATAATCGGGGCCATGCTTCAGGATGCTGTGTCCGGGCAGCTTACTGCTTATGGCCAGGCTCCTTCTGGCGGTCAAATCGCCTTTCCCGCGCAGTCGGTGAGCGCCCCTCAGCAGCCCGCTCCTCAGAGCGTCGCGGAACAAACGCCTCAATCGCAAGCGAACGTCCCGGCGTCATTGCAGATGTGGATTGGCGCTCGCGATGTAAATTTGCGGTCCTGCCCTGGCGTCGCATGTGCCGCTTTGATCGTTATCCCAAAAAACTCCGGCGTGAGCGTTGACCTGTCCTCTGCCCAGAAGGCGCCGCAGTCCAATGATTCGTGGGTTCAGGTGACGTACTCAGGACTGTATTGTCGGCCCGGGACGCTTGACCAGAAGATGGGGTGCGTTGCGCCGGTACAAACGAGCAATCCGGTGACCGGATGGGTGAATTATTCGCTTCTCTCGCAATCCCCCCAATCTGCCGCAACCGAAGCGCCGGCGGCTCCTGCTTCGGATCAGTCAGCGTCGACCTACCCGACTAGCTTCGATTGCTCAAAGGCCCATTCCATACCCGAGTATCTGATCTGTCATGACTCGGAATTCGCCGCGTCAGATCGCGAGCTGGCCACGCTCTATGAGCAGGCGCACGGAGCGGCGACCGACAAGGCGGGCTTCTCCGATCACATACGGAAGCAGTGGAACTATCGCGAGAAGAACTGTCGGGACAAATCCTGTCTGGTTGCATGGTACGCTCAGCAGAAGGACGCGCTAACCAAGATTGCCCAAACCGGTGATGTGAATGCAAAGTGAGGCATCCGCGGTCGGTGGCAGACAATGGGATCGATCACCCTCGCGAGCCGCGCTCTCAATTGGTCGATCGTCCCGTTTTCTTGGGCTGTGCGAAACCGGCGGCGCACTTGAATGTTCATAAGTCGAATGTGCGACACGTCTTTACGCACCAGGAACACGACAGATCGAAATCTTGAACTTTTCGGGTTTTGGAACCGTGCCGGTTGTACGCGCCGCCCATGTACCCAATCCGGTCTGCGCGAAAACTCCCTGTGCTATCGTTGCCCAAAATGGCATTAGGGGGACACATGAAGCGGGGATTACTTCTTGGCATCCTGCTGGCGGCAGTCGCCAGTACGGCATTTGCCTATCAGCCATCGTCGCCTGATGAATCGCAGTTGCAGGAGCACGGCCACTACGCAAATCGCGACGGTCGGCAGGTCCACTCTCCGGCCCACACACGCACCGGCCGCGTTCCGACTGGCGCAACAGCCCATTGCGGCGATGGCACGTACAGTTTCAGCCAGCATCACACCGGAACATGCTCGCACCACGGCGGCGTGGCTGAGTGGGAATAGCAACGCGACACGATGTTGATTTTAGGATCGGGCTGACTGGCGGGAGTCTGGTCGGCGGCACGATCCGCGAAAGCGCGTCGCGTCTCGCGAAGATCGACGATAGTAGACGGCGTGACCGTTGATGGCGTTGACGCTCCGCAGCGCGTGCTCGATGCATCAAGGATCGATCGGACCGTCGAAATCTCGGTGCTCCGGTTGACGCAACAGCTCACGTTGCACGTCACAACGATCGAACCGGCCACCGCGCGCTCGATGTGAGGGCACTTCGCATCATCGAACATTCGCTGCCATGCCCAAGCCCGCTTGCCGTCAAGGACGATCGCGCCATGGACGTGTGCCCTCACCGTATCCGCGCTTAGCGCGAGATCAGTGCAACTGCCGCTTCAAATCGGACAACTCGGAATGCATCGTCGAAACGGCGCGTTTTAGATTGCCATCGACGTTGCTCGCTTTCTGACAAGCGCGCTCGGCGCGGTCGCCCATTTGCTCCAGCGAGTCGATGCATTCGCGCATCCGGTCTTCATCCTGCGATTTCATCGCCGATTGGGCGCTCTTGCATTCCTTGTCGATTTCCTCGACGCAGCTCTTTAAGTCCTGCGGCACCGACTGAGCACTCTGGCAGCTGCGCGTCGCTTCACTGATCGTTTGCTGAATGTGAGAAAACCGCTTTTGAATTTCGCTACTTTGCAGCATGGTCTACTCCTTCACGAACCGGTCCTCGATGAGCCTCGGCAACCCGACTGCAGTTGCCCCCAAAATCGCCATCCGCCAACCTCGATCGGCCAGCGCGACGATGCTTCCAGTCTAGGCGAGGGACCTGCCAGATTGCCCGCTATCGCGGCTCCATCCGTACCGGCCTCATCGTTTCTCCAGACCCCGATATGCAAAACCGTGTCTGCCCAAAACGTTCGGCGGCCACACCGCGCTCATCGGTGACGGGCGCCGTCGACGTCGTCGCTGGAATGCTTCGACTCCCGCGCAAAAAGCGAGCCTCGCGGGCGGCTACCGGTGGGACAGCACGTAACTTCGGCGAGCTTGCCGTTATCTTTCTCCGGTTTCAATGGCTTATCGTCGCAGCAGCCGCAGCCCGTTCGCGACGACGATTAGGCTTGCACCCGCGTCGGCGAACACGGCCATCCACATCGTCCCCAGGCCCATTAGCGTCAGCCCCAAGAAAATTGCCTTGATCGTCAGCGCAAACACGATGTTCTGCACGAGCACCGCATAGGTCGAACGCGACAAACGCACAAATGCCGGGATCTTGCGCAAATCGTCGTCCATCAGCGCGACGTCGGCCGTCTCGATCGCCGCGTCGCTCCCCATCGCACCCATCGCGAAACCGATCCTTGCCCGCGCGAGCGCCGGCGCATCGTTGATGCCGTCGCCCACCATGCCCACCGCGCTGCCGTCCGCCGCGAGCGATTCGATCGCGCGCAGCTTGTCATCGGGCAGTTGATCGCCGCGCGCATCGTCGATGCCCACTTCGGCCGCGATGGCGAGCGCGGTATGCGCATTGTCGCCAGTCAGCATCGCCGTCCGAATGCCGAGCGCATGCAACTGGGCGAGCGCCGCGCGGCTCGTCTGCTTCACTGTGTCGGCCACGGCGAATAATCCGAGCACGCGCGCTTCATCCATCAGCAAAACGACCGATCGACCTAGCCGCTCGAGTTCGCCGGCGCGCGACTCGAGCGCGGGAGTCAGGCATTGTCGTTCGCGCGCGAGCCGTGAGTTGCCGAGCCAATAGTGGCGTCCCCCTATCGCGCCAGTCACCCCGCGGCCGGGCAGCGCCTCGAAACCGTCGACGGAAGAAACCGGCCCGGCTTCGTCGAGCGCATTGGCCTGCGCGGCCGCCTTGGCGATCGCGCGCGAAACCGGGTGATCGGAACGCCCGGCGAGCGCGGCCACGATGCGTCGGCAATCGGACGGCGAGACACCGGCCTGCGGCTCGAAATCGGTTTGGGCCGGTGCGCCCGTCGTGATCGTGCCGGTCTTGTCCAGCGCGAGCCAAGCCAGCTTGCGCCCCTCCTCCAAATGGACGCCGCCCTTCACGAGGATGCCTCGTCGCGCCGCCGCCGCGAGCCCACTGACGATCGTCACGGGCGTCGAAATGACGAGCGCGCACGGACACGCAATGACGAGCATGACGAGCGCGCGATAAATCCACTCGCGCCACATGGCCCCCGCGACGAGCGGCGGCACAATGGCGACGAGCAGTGCGCAGGCAAAGACGATCGGGGTGTAGACACGCGCGAAACGATCGACGAAACGCTGCGTGGGAGCGCGTTTGCCTTGCGCCTGCTCGACGGCGTGAATGATGCGCGCAAGCGTGGTGCCGTCGGCGGACGCACTGACGCGATAGTCGAACGAGCCGGCCCCATTGATCGTGCCGGCGAACACTGCATCGCCGGGCCCCTTGTCGACGGGAAGGCTCTCACCCGTAATCGGCGCTTGATTGACGCTCGATTCGCCGAGGACGATTGCGCCGTCCAGCGCGATGCGCTCACCCGGGGCCACCCGCACGCGCGCGCCGATTTGCACCGTCCGCGCTTCGACGCTCGCCCAACTGCCGTCGTCCTGCTGCACGTTCGCTTTGTCGGGCGCCAACTGCATGAGCGCGTGAATCGCGTTGCGCGCGCGATCGAGCGACATCGCCTCGATCCGCTCGGCAAGCGCGAACAACACCATCACCATCGCCGCCTCGGGCCACTGGCGCAATGCCATGGCCCCCGTCACGGCGATGCTCATCAACGCATTGATGTTGAGGTTGCCGTGACGAATCGCGGTCCAACCCTTGCGATAAATGCCGAGGCCACTCAGCGCCAGCGCGAAGCCCGCGCAGCCGCCGGCGAGCCACGGCGAAAGGCCGAACCACGTCGCCGCTTCGGAGACGACGGCCGCAAGCGCGGCCACGGCGAGCGGCAACCACGGACGCGCCGGCTCCGCGGCAGTCGTTGCCCGCGATGCCGGGTCGGGCAGTTCCGGCACGAAGCCGAGCGAGCGGATAGCGTTCAGAACGGCTGCCTCCGCGCCCGGGACATGCACGACCGTCAGCGTGCGCTGCATGAGATTGAAGTCGAGGCCCGTAACGCAGGCCATGCCGTCGAGTTTGCCGCGGATCAGCGCCTCTTCGGTGGGGCAATCCATCTGCATGATGCGGATCGTCGTCGCGATGCCCCCGGCACGTTCGGCCGCGGCAGGCAACGGCGTGAGCACGGGCGCTTCATGCGCGCAGCAGCCATCGCGGGCGTCGTTCGCATGACGATGATTGCCGCGGTGCGCGTCATCGCAAGAGGCGGCCTGTTTGTGCTCGTGCTCGTGCTCGTGCTCGTGCTCGTGCTCGTGCTCGTGCTCGTGCTCGTGCTCG
>CAYRLJ010000040.1:18084-34901 GCA_964425025.1 uncultured Burkholderia sp.
TGGGCAAGCCCGCACGCATGCGAATGATCAGGGTGCTGGGATGGGCGATCGCCGCCATGCCGATACGCGTGCCCGCCTTCGGCCGTGGCGTCCTCACACCGCCGCTCGGCGCGGTGCTCATGGTCCGCGCGATGTAATCGCGTCATGGAAATGTCCTCGGAAAACCGTTGGAGTACAGTAAACACCTTATAGCCACTCCAAGGTCAACCCAACCGCTGCGAGACTCCCATGAAAATCGGCGAATTGGCGAAAGCCGCCCATTGCACGACCGAAACGATCCGCTTCTACGAGAAAGAGGGCCTGATGCCGGACGCCCAGCGCACAGAGGCGAACTACCGCAGCTACGGGCCCGAGCACGTCGAGCGATTGCGCTTCATCCGCAATTGCCGCGCGTTGGACATGACGCACGATGAAATCCGCATCTTGTTGCGCTTGGCGGACCGCCATTCGGATCGCTGCGAGTCGATCGACGCACTGCTCGACGCTCACATTGGCCATGTCGACACGCGGCTGGCCGAACTGGAACACCTCAAAGCCCAGTTGATTGAACTGCGAGAGCAATGCAAGGGCGAGGGCACGGTCGATGCATGCGGCATCGTTCACGGGCTCGCCACGATGGAAACGCTGCCGGCGCCGGCCAAGCGGACGCACGTGGGCTAAGGGTGCCCGGCCGGCGCCGCGCTTGTCGTCTACATCGTCTACATCGTCTACATCGTCTACATCGTCTACATCGGCTAGATCGGCTAGATTCTCTCCGCCGTCTATTTCGCCGACACGTCGATGTCGCCGAGGTACTTGTTCGCCAATGCCTTGACGGTGCCGTCTGCCTGCAGTTTCGCGATGGCCGCATTCAGTTGATTGCGCAATGCGTCGTCGCCTTTGCGAATCCCAAATGCGATACCGCTGCCGAGGATTTTTTCATCGCGCACAGGCTCCCCGACGAATGAAAAGTCTTTCCCGTTAGGCTGCGTGAGGAAGCCCTTTTGGCCCGCGGGCGCAAGGACGAGCGTCGCATCGAGCCGTCCGGCGACGAGGTCGGTATAGACCTGATTCTGATCCTGATACGAGACGACATCGACGCCGGCCGGCGCCCAGTGCGCCTTCGCATACGCTTCTTGGATCGAGCCTTGCAGCACGCCGACATGCTTAGCCTTCAGCGATTCGGGCGTTGCCGCCAGAGCGCTGTCGGCACGTGCGATCAGCTGCGTCGGCACGCGGTAGATGACAGTCGTGAAGTCGATCGCCTGCCGGCGCTGCGCTGTCGCGTTCATCGCCGAGTTGATCGCGTCGAATTTGCGCCCTTGCAGCGCGGGAATCAACCCATCGAACGATATCTCGACCCACGTGCACGCGAGATGCGCTTGCTTGCAGACGGCGTTGCCGATGTCGACGTCGAGCCCTTGCAAGCGGCCGCTCGCATCCTTCGATTCGAACGGCGGGTACTGCGCCTCGATGCCGAAGCGCATCGTCGTCGCCTCGGCCCATGCTGGCGTCGATACCGTCGCGACTGCGCACGCGAGCGCCAACCATACGTTGATTCGTTTCATCGTCGATCTCCTCTTTTGTCTCATCCAATTAGTGCCCACGCTTTGCAGTGCCGGCGACAATGCATCGTCGAAGGCGTTCGCCTCGCTTTGTTACACCGCGCAGAGCCGCTGCGCGCCCTCGATGAGCGTCGCATCATCCTTCGAAAAGCTAAGACGGATCACGCCCGTATCGGTCCCGTCCGTATAAAACGCCGACAGCGGGATCGTCGCCACGCGCGCATCTCGAATGAGCCGCTGCACGAAGTCACTATCGCGCTCGTTTGAAAACCCGCGAAAGCGCGCAAGCATGAAGAAGCTGCCGCGGCTCGGCAGCAACTCGAAACGCGACTGAGCGAGCAAATCGACGAGCAAATCGCGCTTGCGCTCGTAGAACGCGGCGAGATCGAGATAGCTCGCGGGCTCGGCGAGTGCATCGGCGAGCGCATGCTGCATCGGCGTATCGGCCGAAAACACCATGAATTGATGCACCTTGCGGATTTCGGCCATCAACTCGGCCGGCGCCAAGCAATACCCGACACGCCAGCCGGTTACGTGATGCGTCTTGCCGAACGAGGACACGATGACGCTGCGCTCCGCCAGTGCCGCATGTCGCGCCATGCTTTGGTGGATCGCACCGTCGAATACGACATGCTCGTAGACTTCATCGGACAGCACGACGATGTTCGTCTCGCGCACGAGTGCCGCGAGGCGCGCGATGTCGACTTCGTCGAGAATCGTCGCGGTTGGATTGTGCGGCGTGTTGACGATGATCATGCGCGTGCGCGGCGTGATGGCCGTCGCCACCCGGTCCCAATCGATGCGGAAATCCTGCGGCGAGAGCTTGATCGCGACGGGCTTGGCGCCCTGCAGGCGCACGATTGGCGCGTAGCTGTCGAAAGACGGCTCGAAGTAGATGACTTCGTCGCCGGTATGCACAAGCGCGCTGATGGTTGCGTACAGCCCTTCGCTCGCGCTCGCGATGATCGTCACCTCGGTGCCCGCGTCATAACGGGCGCCGTACAGACGCTCGGCTTTTTCGGCGACGGC
Organism: uncultured Burkholderia sp.; assembly: GCA_964425025.1. Classification (GTDB taxonomy): domain Bacteria; phylum Pseudomonadota; class Gammaproteobacteria; order Burkholderiales; family Burkholderiaceae; genus Trinickia. Next base: position 20,658 of record CAYRLJ010000040.1, read on the forward strand.
CTCGCGTAAGCGTTCCACCCCCGCCATCGGCGAGTACTGATTGTGCCCGCGCCGCATCGCGCAAGCGGCCGCTTCGACGAGCGCCGGATCGGCCGGGAAGTTCGGCGCGCCTTGCGACAAATTGAGCGCTTCATATTCGGCCGCGAGCTGGCTGATTACCGTAAAGATCGTCGTGCCCACGTCGGGCAGCTTCGAGCAAGGCTCGAGGGCGCTTCGCATCTGCTTTCCTTGCGTTTTCGTTGACGAGGCGTTCTACCGCCTCTCGTTCATGGATACATATTTAGCCCGGCCGAAATGCCCCGCACAATCGAAACTTCTTCATGCGTGCCATGCGTTTTTCTCATGGCACCCGCCTCTATAAACGACAAAGCCCCGCTGGCGGCGTACGCCTGCGGGGCTCACAGCGCAACGCCTATGAGGCGCCACGCTCCAGCATCAACGATGTGCGATTACTTCGCGCCGACGCTCTGCAACGGCGTCCACTTGCCATTCTCGACCTTGTAGATCGTGATGCCGCCGTTTTTCAAATCGCCGTGCTCGTCATAGGCGAGGTGCGACGTCGTCACACCGGGCATCTCCGTGCTCGCGAGCGTGGGCAGGTACTTCGCCGGATCCGTCGAGTTGGCTTTCTTCATCGCCGTCAGCAGCGCCATCGTGCCATCGTAGGCATACGGCGAGTACGTTTCGACGTCGGTGCCGAACGCCTTCTTGTACTTCGCGGCGTATTGGTCACCACCGGGCATGCTCGTGAGCGGCAGGCCCGCGAGCGACGCATACGAGCCTTCGGCTGCCGGGCCGGCGATCTTCAGGAAGTCAGGCGTATGAAGCATTTCGCCGCCCATCAGCGGCGTCTTCATCGCCAGCGACTTCATTTGCTTAGCCATCGGCGCGGCTTGCGCGTCGGCGCCACCGTAATAGATCAGGTCGGGGTTGGCGGCCTTGAGCTTCGTCAAAATGCCCTTGAAGTCGACAGCTTTGTCGTTCGTGAATTCTCGGTCGACGATCGTCGCGCCGGCGGCCTTCGCGGCCTTCGCGAATTGGTCCGCCAGACCTTGGCCGTATGCCGTGCGGTCATCGACGATCGCGATCTTCTTCATTTTCAGGTTCTCGACCGCGAACTTGCCCGCGACCGAACCTTGCTGCGTATCCGACGTCATCATGCGGAACGTCGTCTTGAACCCTTGCTGCGTGTATTCAGGCGCCGTCGCCATCGCAACTTCGGGGATGCCCGCGTTCGCGTAAATACGCGAAGCCGGGATCGTCGTGCCCGAGTTGAAGTGGCCGATCATGCCCTTGATGCCGTCGTCGACGAGCTTTTGCGCAACCGTCGTACCGGTGCGCGGGTCGGCTTGGTCGTCGGCCGAATCGAGCACGAACTCGACTTGCTTGCCGCCGATCACGGGCTTCGTCGCGTTCATGTCGGCGATGGCGAGCTTCACGCCGTTTTGGAAGTCAGCGCCGTAGTGCGCTTGCGGGCCAGTCATCGGGCCGGCAAAGCCGATCTTCACTTGTTCTGCTTGCTGCGCGTTTGCGGTCCCCACCAGCGACATTGCTGCAACGAGCGTCGCGCCTGCCAGCGTTTTCATTTTGTGCTGCATAGCTTCTCCTAAATACCAAGGTAGTTGGAAGCGGTTTCGGGGTCGCCGCGCCGCTCCCGGTTTGATCACATCGACAAGGGTTGCTTAGCCGATCGTCATCAAATTCGCATTGCCGCCCGCCGCCGCCGTGTTCACGCTCACCGAGCGTTCCGTCAACAGTCGTTCCAGCGCGTAATCCTCGTCGCCATTTTCCAGCGCGTGCGTGGAGACGCCCTGCACCGATACGATCGGCCCCGGACGCTTGGCCACTTCCTTCACGAGCGCGAGCAATTCGTCGCTGTCGCCCTCGAATAGGACGGCGTCGAACGTGGCGTCGGCGCTTTGTTGTATGTCGGCAAACGGCTTCAATTGCTCGGGCAGCGCCGCGACAAGCGCCTCTCCCGCCGCCCCGGAAAACATCGCCCGGTTGCCCGTCGCGAGCACCGCCGCGAACTGCGCACGCGCACCGCTCGCCGTCGAAGGCACGCAGGATACCCTGCCGCGCGCGCCGAGCGTATACGTGTTGCGCTCGCCCGTGGGCCCCGGCAATACAGCCGTGGCGCCAGCCGGCATATTTGCGAGATAGCCATCGCAGCGTGCGGCAAGCGCGGGCTGCCGCTCGGCGATGAGCCAATCGCGCAGTGCCGTGAGCGCAGCACGCGGCGAGCCCGGCGCAACGCTCTTTTCTTGTTCCGCCGCGCCATCGGGCACGAGTGAAGCCGCAAGAGACTTGGGCAGGCCGGACGGACGCTTCGCCAGCAGGCGTTGCAGATACAGCGCGCCGCCCGCCTTCGGCCCCGTGCCCGACAGCCCTTCACCACCGAACGGCTGCACGCCGACGACGGCACCGATGACGTTGCGATTCACATAAATGTTGCCGACGTGAGCGCGGGAAATGACGTGCGCGATCGTTTCGTCGATACGCGTATGAATCCCGAGCGTGAGCCCGTAGCCCGTCGCGCGGATCTGCTCGAGCAGCTTATCGAGGCCGCTGCGGCGATAGCGAATCACGTGCAGCACGGGACCGAACACTTCGCGCTTCAGTTCGTCGACGTTGTCCAACTCGATCAGCGTCGGGGGCACGAACGTGCCGCTCGCGCAGTGATCGGGCAGCGGCAATTGCGTGACCGAGCGGCCCTTCTCACGAAGCGCAGCCACGTGCGTGTCGATCGTGCGCTTCGCTTCGGCGTCGATGACGGGGCCGACGTCCGTCGACAGACGATCGGGGTTGCCCACCGTGAGCTCGTGCATCGCGCCCTTGAGCATCGTCAGCGTGCGATCGGCGACGTCGTCTTGCAGGCACAGCACGCGCAGCGCCGAACAGCGCTGGCCGGCCGAATCGAACGCCGACTGCATGACGTCCGCAACGACTTGCTCCGCGAGCGCCGACGAATCGACGATCATCGCGTTCTGCCCGCCCGTCTCGGCGATCAGCGGGATCGGTTTGCCGTCCGGATCGAGGCGCGAGGCCAGCGTCTTGTTGATCAGGCGCGCGACTTCCGTCGAACCCGTGAACATGACGGCGCGCGTGCGTGCATCGCCGACGAGCGCAGCGCCGACGGTCTCACCGTCGCCGGGCAGCAGTTGCACGGCACCCGCGGGCACCCCGGCTTCACGCAACAGGCGCACGGCCTGCGCGGCGATCAGCGGCGTTTGCTCGGCGGGCTTCGCGAGCACCGTGTTGCCGGCCGCGAGCGCGGCGGCTACTTGGCCCATGAAAATCGCGAGCGGGAAGTTCCACGGGCTGATGCAGACCACGGGACCCAGCGGCCGATGCGTATCGTTCGAGAATTCCTCGCGAATCTGCGCCGAATAATAGCGCAGGAAATCGACGGCCTCGCGGATTTCGGCGATCGCGTTCGACAGCGACTTGCCCGCTTCGCGCACGATCAGGCCCATCAGCGTATGCATCTGCGCTTCGAGCAAATCGGCCGCACGTGCAAGGCAATCGGCGCGCGCATAGACCGGCGTGGCTTGCCAGATCGGCGCGCTCGCGACAGCGGCAGCCAGCGCCGCGCTCACATCGTCGCGCGTCGCTTCGACGACGGTGCCGACGATATCGCGATGGTCGGCCGGATTGCGCACGACGTGCTCACTGCGGCCCGCCGCACTCGACGCGGCCAGCTCGCCGTTTTCGAGCATCGGGGCGGCGCGCCACGGATGATGCGCGCTCGCGAGCAACGCCGACGACAGCGAAGCGAGGCGGTGTTCGTTCGATAAATCAAGGCCCATCGAATTGTGACGCTCGCTGCCGAACAGATCGCGCGGCAACGGGATTTTCGCGTGCGGCGCGCCGAGCGGAACGATCTTCGAGGCTTCGTCGACGGGATCGGCCACGAGCGAGGCGACGGGCACCGTTTCGTCGGCGATTCGATTGACGAACGACGTGTTCGCGCCGTTCTCGAGCAGGCGGCGCACGAGATACGCGAGCAGCGTTTCATGCGTGCCGACCGGCGCGTAGATGCGGCACGGGCGGTTCAGTTTCTCGCGGCCCGTGACTTCTTCGTAAAGCGGCTCGCCCATGCCGTGCAGGCATTGGAACTCGTACTGACCGGGGTAATAGTTTTGCCCCGCCAGGTGGTAGATCGCCGCGAGCGAATAGGCGTTGTGCGTCGCGAACTGCGGGTACACGGCATCCGGCGCGCCGAGCAGCTTCTTCGCGCAAGCGAGATAGGAGACGTCCGTATAAATCTTGCGCGTATAGACGGGATAGCCTTCGAGCCCGTCAAGCTGCGCGCGCTTGATTTCGCTGTCCCAATAGGCGCCCTTCACGAGGCGCACCATGATGCGATGGCGGCTGCGGCGAGCGAGATCGATGACATAGTCGATCACGAACGGGCAGCGCTTTTGATACGCCTGCACGACGAAACCGATTCCGTTCCAGCCGGCGAGTTCGGCATCGAAGCACAACGCTTCGAGCAGATCGAGCGACAGCTCGAGGCGGTCGGCTTCCTCGGCGTCGATGTTCAGGCCGATGTCATAGCGGCGAGCGAGGATGGCGAGCGAGCGCACACGCGGCAGCAGCTCGCTCATCGTGCGCTCTTGCTGCGCGCGCGAGTAGCGCGGATGCAGCGCCGAGAGCTTGATCGAAATGCCGGGGCCTTCATAGATGCCACGGCCGCCCGCCGCTTTGCCGATCGCGTTGATCGCTTGTTCGTACGACGTGTAGTAACGCTGCGCGTCTTCCTCGGTCGTCGCTGCTTCGCCGAGCATGTCGTACGAGTAGCGGAAACCGCGCGCTTCGAACTTGCGGCTGTTCGCGAGCGCTTCCGAAATCGTTTCGCCCGTCACGAACTGCTCGCCCATCAGGCGCATCGCCATATCGACGCCCTTGCGGATCAGCGGCTCGCCGCCCTTGCCGATCAGGCGCGTGAGCGCCGACGACAAGCCCGCCTCGCTGTTGGTCGTCACGAGCTTGCCCGTGATCATGAGACCCCAGGTAGCCGCGTTGACGAACAGCGACGGCGCGTGGCCGACATGCGACTTCCAATCGCCCTTGCTGATCTTGTCGCGAATGAGCGCGTCGCGCGTCGCGCGATCGGGAATGCGCAGCAGCGCTTCGGCCAGGCACATCAGCGCCACGCCTTCCTGGCTCGACAGCGAGAATTCGTGGATGAGGCCTTCGACGCCGCCGCCCGTGCGCTTGGCGCGCAGCGTCTCGACGAGCTTCGTCGCCATCTTGCCGACATCCGCCGACAGTGACTCCGGCAAGCTCGCCTCGCCGATCAGGAACGGCACACACTCGGGCTCGGGCCGGCGATACGCGGCCGTGATCGCCGCGCGCAGCACCGATTGAGGCTGCACGTTCTGCGCGAAATCGAGGAACGGATGCGGTGCACCGTCTTCCTCATGTTCGGCCGCGGCGCCTTCGCCGAGATCGCCCAGGCTCGACATGCCTGACAGCTCAGGGGGTAACTGCCCATGTTCGATCTTTTCGAGGTACGCGAAGATCGCTTGCTTGATGAGCCAATGGGGGGTGCGCTCTAGGCGCGTAGCAGCCTCTTTGAGACGGGTGCGGAGGAGGTCGTCGACTTTGACGCCTAAGGTAGTACTGGCCATGATTCCTCGCCGGCGATTCGGCCGATGACTGGAAAGTTGGCCGAATCGTACGCCTTCAAATAAAAAGGTGCAACCAAAATCCCTTGCGGTTGCACCCCATTCAAACCCTTTGCCGGCAAGGGTTGCCGCGAAATCGGCACCGGCCGGGCATGGCCGGTTGCGCTCGGTGTTTTCCCTGACGTGAAAACGGTCCCACCCCCCTACGGCCGCGCCGCGCCGTGCCGTTAACGCAGGAAAGGGTTGCAGCGCACGGCAAGCGCCGAGAAAGGAGAAGCCAAAATGGCAAAGTGGATCGTAATCGGAGGTATTTGGACGATGGCCGTGGTGTGCCTAGCGCTTTTCGTGCGAGGCGCATCGCCGGCGCGCAACCGCGCCATGGCACTTGCACGTATCCGCCACGCTCGTCTAAAAGCCGAGTCGGCCAACGACGCGCTCGTGACCGAGCGCACCTGACGGGCGGACGGCACGTCCGCACGAACTAGGGAGCGACTGCGTCGCTAAGTCGCTAAGTCGCTAAGTCGGGAAATTCGGTACGGTTTCACGCAGAGCCCCGCGCATCGCCTAAGCATGATGCGCCGGCTCGGCACCGGCAACGCCAGGCGCTCCCGCTTTTCGCCGCGCCCTCCGCGCCCTCCGCGCCCTCCGCGCCCTCCGCGCCCGGCACGCTCAAATGTCGAGCGGATCGACTTCGACGCTCCAGCGCAGCACCCCTTTCAATGCCCGCAGCATCGGCTGCCAAGCCCGCAGCGTCGCGAGCAGCGACGCGCGAGATGCACTCTCGACGAGCAACTGCGCACGGTGAACGTTCGCCACCTTGACTATCGTCATCGGCACGGCGTCGTAGACGGTCACCCGTTCGGCATAGGGCACCTGCGCCAACGCGCCACCGGCCGCTTGGAGAAACGCCAAGGCAGCTTCCAGCGTGCGCCCTTCCGCGCGCAAGAGCGCTTGATAGACGAATGGCGGCAATTGCGCGTCGCGCCGCTCGCCGAGCGTCGCATTCGCAAAACCGACGTAATCATGGCGCCCGAGCGCGTGATAAAGAGCATGCCGGGGATAGCGCGTTTGCACCAGCACTTCGCCGGGCAGCCCCGAGCGACCGGCGCGCCCGCTGACCTGCATGAGTTGCGCGAACAGCCGCTCGCCGGCTCGAAAGTCGTGCGAGAACAGCGCCGCATCGGCATTGAGCACGCCGACGAGCGACACGCGCTGGAAATCATGCCCTTTGGCGATCATTTGGGTGCCGACGAGAATATCGACTTCCCCCGCGTGCACGTTCGAAAACAGCGTTTTTGCACTGCCTTTGCGGCGCGTGCTGTCGGCATCGATGCGCAGGACGCGCGCGCCGGGCACGAGCGCGGCAAGCGTCTCTTCCACGCGCTGCGTGCCGCGCCCGAGCGGCGCGATATCGACGTTGCCGCAATCAGGGCAACCACGCGGCACGCGCGCTTCCCACCCGCAGTGGTGACAGCGAAGCGTGTGCTCGCTCTTGTGCAACACGACGTACGCACTGCAGCGCGGGCAGCCCGCCAGCCAGCCACACGCATCGCAGGCGAGCACGGGTGCGTAGCCGCGCCGATTGAGGAAGACGAGGCTTTGTTCGCCGCGTTCCAGCCGTGCCTTGAGCGCGGCGGCAAGCTGCCCCGAAATGCCGTCGACGCTGCCACGGCCGCAGCGACGCTCCTCCTCGAGATCGATCATGCGCACCGATGGCAGCACGGCATCTGCCACGGCGCGACGCGAAAGCGACAGCCGCCGATAGCGACCCTGCTCGGCCTGCCACCAGCTCTCGAGCGAGGGCGTCGCCGATCCCAGCACGACGGCGATCCCGCGCTGCTTCGCCCGCCAAATCGCCAAATCACGTGCGGAATAACGCAGTCCCTCTTGCTGTTTATAAGCGGGTTCGTGTTCTTCGTCGACGACGATCAGTGCGAGCGCCGGAAGCGAAGCCAGGACGGCCAAGCGCGTGCCGAGCACGATGCGCGCGCGCCCCGTATGCGCAGCGAGCCAGCTACGGGCGCGCTCGCCGTCGGCCATGGCGCTGTGCAAGGTGACGATCGCCGCATCGCCCGCGAGTGCCGCAAAGCGCGTGCGAAACGCCGCCTCGAACTGCGGCGTCAGATTGATTTCGGGGACGAGCACGAGGGCCTGAGCATCGCCTCGAACCGCGAACACCCGCTCCAGCGCGCGCAAGTAGACCTCGGTCTTGCCACTGCCTGTCACACCGTGCAGCAGGAACGGCGAAAAACCCTGCGCCTCGGCGATCGCGTCCACGGCCTGCGCTTGCTCGTCCGTCAGAGGGGGCCGAGGCGCGTCGGTGCGCGAGCCGTCGCCAGCGGCATTACGGTCATCTTCACCGTCATCCGCTGGGGTGTCGCCGCCGGCGAATGCGCCGGGCGCCCCCGCGTCCGTCGTCACGTCGATCCACCCTTGCATCTGCCAAGCCGCCAACGTTGCGCCAGCCTTGGGATGCAGCGCGCGCGCCTCGGAAGCTTCGAGCGGGCCGCCGCTCGCCAGCGCCTGGGCCAGCCGGCGCAACGCCGCCGCGCGCGCCGGCAGGGCATCGGGCAACGCAGCACGGCCCGCGGCCGTCAATCGAAAACGCGGCTCGACGACGAATAGCCGCGGCCACCGCGTCGGATCGCGCAACGCTTGGGGCAGTGCCGGCAACGCGACTTCGCCAAGCGAGCGTTGGTAATAGTCGGCGGCGAAAGAAACCAATTCGAGCCATTCGGACGAAAGCGGTGCGCAAGCGCTGCAAGCAGCCTCGACATTTCGCACACGTTCGGACGCTACCTCGCTGTGTGCGCTCACTTCCACGACAAGCCCCACCACGCTTCGTTTACCGAACGGCACGGCAACGAGGGTCCCCGGTGCCGGCGGCGGTGCGTCGCAGCGGTAATCGAAGAGAGTCGGCAGCGGGTGGTCGAGCGCGACGCGAACGAAGGCCTCGCTCATGCAGGGCGGCTCCTTGCGACTTCGCAACCCAGCTCGCCCGCGCGTGCATGCAGGCAGCGGCAATCGATCGACGAAAACTTAAAGTAAAACATGAGATTCGCCGCTAACCTATGGATCTCGCTGAGTTTTGCAGCCCAGTCGCGCCCGCCTGTGGATAACTTTGTTGAAAAGTACCCCGGCGGAACTGAAAAAGGCCGCCCCACTGACATTCTGTGGGAAAAGGCCCGTCGCGGGGCTCGGTCGCAAACCCTTGCCGGTCAAGGCCGAGCCTCCGGAGGTACATGGTTTGCAGAGCGGCGTCAACCGCGACCCGCTCTACTGCGCCGCAACGAGAGGAATGTGTATAAGTCAAGTCTTGACAATCATAAGAGGACCCGGCGAAGCCCTCCGGCGGGCGACTCGCTCCCTAGATCGAGAGCCCACCGTGCTGCATCGCAGCGAAAACTAAGCAGGTTTCATCGGGTGCTCGCCCGCCCCAGCCCGCATCGCGCGACTATACCGGTGTACCTCGTCGACGAGTTCGGCAACGTTCTCGGGCGGCGTGAATTGCGAGATGCCATGGCCGAGGTTGAAGATGTGCCCGGGTTCATTGCCGTAGCTGTCGAGTACGGCCCGCGCTTGGGTACGGACGGCCTCGGGCGGCGCAAAAAGCACCGTCGGATCCAAATTGCCCTGCAGCGCGACGCGAGACCCGACGCGCTCGCGCGCCCGCCCAAGGTTGACCGTCCAATCCACGCCGACCGCATCGACGCCGGATGCCGCGATGTCTTCGAGCCAAAGCCCGCCGCCCTTCGTGAATGTAATGACGGGCACGCGCGCCCCATCATGCTCGCGCACCAGACGCTGGACGACGGCCTCGATGTAGTGCAGCGAAAAACGCTGAAACACGCCGTCGGCCAGTGCCCCGCCCCACGTGTCGAATATCATGACGGCCTGCGCCCCCGCCGCAATCTGCGCGTTCAGATAGGCCGCGACGGCCTCGGCGTTGATTTCGAGAATCCGATGCATGAGATCGGGACGCGCGTACAGCATCGATTTCACCGTGCGGAAATCGTCCGACCCGGCGCCTTCGACCATGTAGCAGGCAAGCGTCCAGGGGCTGCCGGAAAATCCGATCAAAGGTACGCGCTGGCGCCCTTGCCCATCGGTCAATGCACGGCGTATCGCGCCGACCGCTTCGAGCACATAGCCGAGCGTGGCGTCGATATCGGGCACGCGAAGGCGAGCGACGTCTTGCTCCGTACGCACCGGGTGGGCGAACCGGGGCCCCTCGCCAACCGCGAACGACAACCCGAGGCCCATCGCATCGGGCACCGTAAGGATGTCCGAAAAGAGAATCGCGGCATCGAGTGGAAAGCGCTCGAGCGGTTGCAGCGTGACCTCGGCGGCGTAATCGGGGTTCTTCGCAAGCCCCAGAAAGCTGCCCGCACGGGCGCGCGTGGCGTTGTACTCCGGCAAATAGCGGCCCGCCTGACGCATCAGCCAAATCGGGGTGTAATCGGTCGGCTCGCGCAGCAGCGCGCGCAGAAACGTATCGTTGAGCAGGGTTGAAGGCACGTCGGTCGGGCTTGAGGGCAAGGCGAAAGAAACCGCCATTTTACCGGACGCGCGCGCGCCGATCGTATCGGATACCCACCTTTACGCGCGGCGCAGCCTGTGCCCTTTTGGCGCGGCTATCATCGCAGCGACGCGAACAAGTATCAGACGCTCGAGCAGATCGACCAGCCGACGACGCGCGTGATCGTCAATCCAAGCGGTACGAACGGTCGCTTCGCGAGGCAATGCTTCACTCATGCGAAGGTGTAAGTAACGCTCGGGCTCGTTCATGTTGTTGCCGCGTCGATGTGTAAAAAAATGGCGGCACACACAGACCTCGGTCAAATTCGCGCGCAGCGTGCCAGTAAGAAGCGGCATCTTCAGCTCTCCGTGCGGTAGACGAAAGCCATTGGCGCGATTTTCTATATAAAATACTCCGTGCCATTCCGAAAAAAGATTTTGTCTTTCTTATTAATCGGCAATAGTGACTTCATATTGTCTGAAACGAGTAAAAAAATCCCGCAACCCCTTGTCGGAAGGGCGTTACAAACTGAAACACTTTGTTACCGCGTCCCTTTCTCAATTCGCCCACAATGCCCCTCAACGGTTTCAACACAGATGTGCCGCGGCTCAAGCTGTGAATGAATTGCAGCAAATGGTGAGCCGCTAGGTTACCGGATCGTTTCGGGCATCTCTGTTGGAGTCGTTGTCGATGCGCGGCTGTGCGCGGCCGCGCCGGCTCCTACGTTGGTCTCCTCGCGCTAACCCCGTAGCGTGTGGTTTTTAGCGGGCTAATAAGCCCGCTTTTTTTTTCCTGGCTGCAGCGGGTGCGTCAGCACCTGCTGCAGCCCCATGCAGCGCGTCTACCGGAACTAGGCCCTTCAGCGCTTACTTCCGAGTTCGGCGATCATCCGCTCACGCATCGCGAACTTCTGGACCTTGCCCGTCACCGTCATCGGCATGTCATCGACGAAGCGGATATAGCGCGGCACCTTGTAGTGCGCGATCTGTCCTTGGCAATACGCCCTGACCTCTTCCTCCGTCAGTTGCTCTCCGGGACGCACGACGATCCACGCACACACTTCCTCTCCGTACTTATCGTCGGGCACCCCGAACACCTGCACGCTCTGAATCTTAGGATGCCTAAATAAAAACTCTTCCACTTCGCGCGGATAGATGTTTTCGCCGCCGCGAATGAGCATGTCCTTCAGGCGGCCGACGATGTTGCAGTAACCCTGCGCATCGATAGTCGCGAGATCGCCCGTGCGCATCCAGCCATCGACGATCGCTTCTCGCGTACGCGGCTCGTCTTCCCAGTAGCCGCGCATGACCGAATAGCCGCGCGTCCATAGCTCGCCTGTTTCGCCCACCGGCACCGTTTGCCCCATCGCGTCGACGATCTTCGCCTCCAGATGAGGCGCGATGCGCCCGACCGTCGACGTGCGCTGCTCGAGCGGATCGTCGGTCGCGCTCTGGAACGAGACGGGGCTCGTCTCGGTCATGCCGTACGCGATCGTGATCTCCGCGAGATGCATGCGCGCGACGACGCGCTTCATCGTCTCGATCGGGCACGGGGAACCCGCCATGATGCCGGTGCGTAGTGTCGACAGATCGAACGAGGCAAAGTCCGGGTGATCGAGTTCGGCGATGAACATCGTCGGTACGCCATGCAGAGCCGTGCAACGCTCCTCGGCGCATGCGGCCAGCGTAGCGGCAGGGTCGAACGCCTCGCCCGGAAATACCATTTTCGCGCCGGCCGAGACACTGGCGAGCACCGCCAACACCATACCGAAGCAGTGATAAAGCGGCACGGGAATGCACAGCGCATCGGCTTCGGTGAAGCGCATCGCCATCGCGATGTAACGCGCGTTGTTGACGACGTTGCGATGCGTGAGCGTCGCGCCCTTCGGGGTGCCTGTCGTGCCGCTCGTGAATTGAATATTGATGGCATCGTGAGCCGACAGGGTCGACTCGATTGCGTCGAGATCAATCGAGTCGCGCGCCACGCGGCCCGCTTCGATCAGATCGGAGAACGTCATCATGCCCGGCGTAGACGTGTCGCACATGCGCACGACGAGGCGAAGCTCGGGAAGACGCGCCGCATGAAGTTGCCCCGGCTCGCACTGCGCGAACTCCGGCGCAAGCGCCTGAAGCATGTCGACATACTTCGAAGTCTTGAAGGACTCGGCCGTAATGAGTGCGCAACAGCCCGACTTGTTCAACGCGTACTCGAGTTCGGCCAGCCGATAGGCCGGGTTGACGTTCACGAGGATCGCACCGATGCGTGCGGTTGCGAATTGCGTCAGCAGCCATTCGACGCGATTCGGCGACCAGATGCCGACGCGGTCGCCGGGCTTAATACCGCTTGATACCAAACCCGCCGCCAGAACGTCCACCTCGTCGGCGAACTCGCGCCATGTCCATTGGATACCCTGCTCGCGAAACACGACGGCCGGGCGGTCGGGGAAGCGCGCTGCCGTGTCGCGCAAGAGCCGTCCGACGGTCGCGTCGCTCAGCGCGATGTCGGTGCTGCCGCGCACGTACGAGAGGCCATTGATTGGCGCTATGAGAGCGCCTTCCGCGGGAAGCTGCGTCTCCATCTCGATGTCTCCGGTGGCTTAACAAAATAGACGACCGATTGTGCCACCGAGCACGGGCCGTCCGCATCAAGTCTTACCCGCAGCCAACGGCGCAAATAGAAAAACGCCGCTCGGCAGACACCGAGCGGCGTTGAACTTCCTACTCTTCGCCTATCTACGAACGAAATTCGCCCGTTAGTCAGCGGCGGGCGTCTCGTCGAAACGCGTGCGTTAGTGGCGTTGCGAGCGAAGCTTGCGCAGACGGGCAATCGCGGCGAGCTGCGCCGTGGCGTACGCCAATTCAGCTTGCGCCGTCGCGTACTCGATATTCGAGCCTGAGTTCTGCAACGCTTCCTCGGCTTGCTTGCGAGCCTGTTCCGCCTTCGCTTCGTCTAGGTCCTGACCGCGGATCGCCGTATCGGCGAGCACGGTCACGGCGCCCGGTTGCACTTCGAGAATGCCGCCGGCAACGAACACGAACTCTTCTTCGCCGTTTTCCGCCTCGATGCGCACCGCACCGGGACGAATACGCGTGATGAGCGGCGTGTGACCCGGCAAGATACCGAGCTCACCGGCTTCGCCCGGCAGCGCGACGAATTTCGCCATGCCCGAGAAGATTTGCTCTTCTGCGCTGACGACGTCTACTTTGATGGTTGCCATATTGACTCCGATCCCATGCGAGGCTGGTTGAGCGCATTAGAGGGCGTCGACTGCTAACACGGCGTATCGACACCAAAGGTATCGATACGCGCGCGGCCGACGCCCGCTGCGTTACACCCGACCGTTACTGGATCTTCTTGGCCTTTTCGAAGGCTTCGTCGATCGTGCCGACCATGTAGAACGCTTGCTCGGGCAGATGATCGCACTCGCCTTCGACGATCATCTTGAAGCCGCGGATCGTTTCCTTCAGCGGCACATACTTGCCCGGCGAACCCGTGAACACTTCAGCAACGTGGAACGGCTGCGACAGGAAACGCTGGATCTTACGCGCACGCGCCACCGACAGCTTATCTTCCGGCGACAGTTCGTCCATGCCCAGAATCGCGATGATGTCGCGCAGTTCCTTGTAGCGTTGCAGCGTTTGCTGCACGCCGCGCGTGATCGAGTAGTGCTCTTCCCCGATCACGTTCGGGTCGATCTGACGGGACGTCGAATCGAGCGGGTCCACGGCGGGGTAGATACCGAGCGAAGCGATGTCACGCGACAGCACGACCGTTGCGTCCAAGTGGCCGAACGTCGTAGCCGGCGACGGGTCGGTCAAGTCATCCGCAGGAACGTACACGGCTTGCACCGACGTGATCGAACCCTTCTTCGTCGACGTGATCCGCTCTTGCAGCTTGCCCATTTCTTCAGCCAGCGTCGGCTGATAGCCCACGGCCGACGGCATCCGGCCGAGCAGTGCCGACACTTCGGTACCGGCCAGCGTGAAACGGTAGATGTTGTCGACGAAGAACAGCACGTCGAGGCCTTCGTCACGGAAATGCTCGGCCATCGTCAGGCCCGTCAGCGCCACGCGCAGACGGTTGCCCGGCGGC
>CAYRLJ010000041.1:0-33502 GCA_964425025.1 uncultured Burkholderia sp.
TCGGCGAAATCGAGCATGTCGATCTTCTCGAGCTGGCTTGCGGCGCCGAACTCGGGGGTCATCACGTACAGCGAGCGGTCGGCGACCTGCGCGATCGCGGCGTCGCCCTGTCCAATACCCGACGTCTCGACGATGATGAGATCGAAGCGCGCCGCCTTGCACGCGGCAATCGCGTCGGCAATAACGTCGGGCAACTCGGTTGCGGCCTCGCGCGTCGCCAGCGAGCGCATGAACACGCGCGGGCCATTTCCCCACTCGCCGATTGCGTTCATGCGGATGCGATCGCCGAGCAGCGCCCCGCCCGATTTGCGCCGCGACGGATCGATCGCCAGCACGGCGATGGAAAGCGTATCGCCGTAGTCGAGGCGAAAACGTCGGATGAGTTCATCGGTCAGCGACGATTTGCCCGCGCCGCCGGTGCCCGTCACGCCGAGGACCGGTACAGGCGGCACCGCCGCCCGCACGCGCTCGGCCAGTGCCGCGCGCGTCGCCGCGCTGGTCCGGCCGTTTTCCAGTGCGGTGATCAGCCTGGCGAGCGCGCGTCTCGCCTGCGGCGTGTCGCCGGTAAGCCGCGCCAGCGCCTCGTCTGCATCGGCTTCGCTACGGGAATCGACGTGCGCGGCGGCCTTGGTACAACGCGCGATCATGTCGTCGATCATGCCTTGCAAGCCGAGCCGCTGTCCTGCCTGCGGGGAATAAAGACACTCGACGCCGTAGCGCATCAACTCATCGATTTCGTCGGCGACGATCACGCCGCCGCCACCGCCGAACACGAGGACGCGCTCGCCGTCGCCCGCGCGCAGGGCATCGACGAGATATTTGAAGTACTCGACGTGGCCGCCTTGGTAGCTCGAGACGGCGACGCCGTCGGCATCTTCATCGAGCGCCGCGCTCGCTACCTCCGAAACGGACCGGTTGTGGCCGAGATGGATGACTTCGACACCGCTCGCTTGCAAAATGCGTCGAATGATGTTGATCGACGCGTCGTGGCCGTCGAAGAGGGCGGCGGCCGTCACGAAACGCAAGCGCGGAGCCGGAGCCGGCCCCGTGGGGCCAAGACGCTGCGGCATCGAAAGATCGGTCATGGCTGCCCTCGCTTCGCGCGTGCCCGCTTCGCACTGGATGTTCGCAGTATAGGCAACCGCCGGACCCGCCCGGCCCTCTAGATAACCTCAGCTAACTTAGAACTTCGCGCGCAAGCCCGCGCCGATCGTCTGGCCCGTCGACAAGCTGCTCAGGTGGTCGTTCATGTACGCCGCGTACACGTCCGTCCGCTTCGACAGCGGGTAGTCGTAGCCGAGCGCCCAAGTGCGGCGCGTTTGATCGAGCCCACCCGAATCGCGCGAGTACGCAATCGAGGCCATCACCGTGCCAGGGCCCACCGGCACCGTCACGCCGCCCTGTCCCGTGTTCACGTGCCAGCTGCTGCCCGTGATGGTGTCATTCTTCGTGTACATGTACTGGCCGTAGAACTTCACGAACTTCATATCGTAGCTGGCGCCGAGTTGGGCCACGCCCTGGCTCTTGAACGGGACGATCGAACCGAACGCAGTCGGGTTCACGAGATCGCCCGGAGCGTTGTTGAAGTTCACGTATTGATAGACGCCCGTCGCCGCGAACGGGCCGTGGAAGTACAGGAACTGCGCGCTCCACTTCTTCGCCCCGTTGCGGCCGGCCTGATTGCCCAGCCCATACATGACGTTGCCCGACAAGCCATGGAAATCGGGCGTCGAATATTGAACCGCATTATTCCAGCCTGAATCGCCGACAACACCGGTGTCGGTGCCGTAGGTCGCGCCCGTCGGAATCGCCGTATTGCCGAGGAACACGTGGTACACCATCGGCGAGAACGTATACGAATCGATGAACGGGTTGAACAGGATCGTCGAGACGAACAGATGTGTCGTCAAGCGGCCTGCCGTCACCGTACCGTACGGCGATTCGATGCCGACGTAGGCGTTACGCGTGAAGAAGTTGTCGCCGTTAAATCGGCCGAAGCTGCCGTTTTGCGGCCGGAAGAAGTCTTCCAACGTAAATACGGCTTTATAGCCGCCGCCGAGGTCTTCCGAGCCCTTCAAGCCCCAGTACGACGTCGACATGCCGCCGCCCCCCACGACCCAGGCGCGCTGACCGCCCGGGAATTGCTGCATCCCCGCCCATGTATCGACTTGGCCGTAGAGCTGCACGCTCGATTGCGCATGCGCTGCCGTCCCGGCTACGGCAGCGAAAGCGGCAACGGCCGCCATGCGAAGACTTGTTTTCAGCGCGCGGCTGACGGTGGCTTTCATGAGATCTCCTGTCCTATTGTCAGAGAAGTTAGCGTGCGAACCGCATGGGGCGCTGTGGGTCGCCTATTTGTTCGGGGGCGCATCCATCGTTACGGACCATATTTGTGGACAGAATTGCGCCCGGTTATTGCCGGTATAAGCGATTCGCTTAAGCGCGTTGCGTGCAAAGTACGCAAGGGCTCCTGTGCGACGTGCTCCGTCCCTTTCCCGCCTCACGCATCAAGCGTGACAAAGGGCCCGAAAGGCACGCGGGTGCTCGCTTGCAGCCGTTTGCTCACAGAACAGGAAATATGACGCAGACGCAGCGAGCGACAAAATGTTTTCGTCCGAGGAGTGCTTTGTCGACGACGAATGAACAGTTTGAGACGCAAAAGTGTGGCGTATTTGCATCACCGCGCCGCCGAAGCGACGACGCGACGGGCCGGGAACACTAATTGCGGTAGACCGACGGCGACTGCGGGGGCCGCGGCGCCTGCTCGGCGGAGGGCCGTGGGATAGGGTGGTTCGGTGCGCGCTCTTCGTTGTAGCGAGCGATGTCGGCCCGGATCGAACCTGCTCGAAGATAGGCGGCGCCGCCCTCGCGCGCGAGTGTGCGAGCTTCGTCGCTGACCGCACGGAACGGCACTGCCGGGGCGACGGCCGGTGCCGGCACCATGCGTGCGCCGCCATGGGCATACGGATCGGTTGTCATCACGAAAGCGCGCTCGGCGCGGTGCGGGGCCGGGCCGGATAGTGGGGGACCCGAAGCGCGCCCGCCGAATCCGGCGCTGCGTCCGTGCGGCGGCTGGGCATGAACGAGCGACACCGCGAGTGCGCACAGCGCTCCCGTCGCCCAACGTCCAATGATCTTTACAGCCGAATCCGCCATGATTAATGCACTCGCCCACCCCCTACGGATTACCGTCGCGCGCTCAAGGCGCCGCACACGCGTTCTTACCGAGCTGTCGTCAGATAAATCGTGCGCCGGGGGTCTCGATCTGTAATTTATGGGGCGCGCATCCCGGTGTCGAGGCAAAAAGTGTTAGGCGAGAGATGGCGTTGTAACTCGGTGTTACTGTCCGCTTTTGCCGGCTCGGCCGCATTCGTGCGAACATTTCGCCGCGCAGTAATTATTGCTGTGGCGTGCCCTATTTCCCATTCCCGCTTTCTTGCGTCGTTCGGCAAGTTGTTTTTAGTGCGATAACGAAAAGTTGCTCATGCGTCGTCTTACCTTCCTGATTCCCGATAATTTCACGCTCGCGCTCATCGGCGCTGTCGCCTTGGCCAGCGTTTTACCGTGTAAAGGCGAACCGGGCGTCGCCGTCAATTGGATAACCAATATCGCGATCGGCTTGCTGTTCTTCCTGCACGGCGGCAAGCTTTCGCGCGAAGCCGTCGTGGCGGGCGCCACTCACTGGCGGCTGCACGTGCTCGTGCTCGTGAGCACCTTCGCGATGTTCCCGCTCCTTGCGCTTGCCTTGAAGCCGCTCGTCGCGCCGCTCGTCACGCCGGCGCTCTATACGGGCATTCTGTTTCTTTGCACGCTGCCCTCGACGGTCCAATCCTCGATCGCATTCACGTCGATCGCTCGCGGGAACGTGCCGGCAGCCGTGTGCAGTGCGTCGGCGTCGAGCCTCATCGGCATCTTCGCGACCCCAGCGCTCGTGAGCGTCGTCGTCACGAATCATTCGGCCGCGGCAGGCTCGGGCTGGCATACCATCGGCGCCATCGTCATGCAATTGCTCGTGCCGTTCGTGGCCGGCCAACTGTTGCGCCCTGCGATCGGCCCATGGCTGGACCGCAATCGCCGCGTCTTGCGCTTCGTCGATCAGGGGTCGATTCTGCTCGTCGTCTACACGGCGTTCAGCGAAGCCGTCAACGAGGGGCTTTGGCACCATCTGCCCCTCGCGGCCCTGGCCGGCCTGCTATTCGTCAACGCGGTGCTGCTCGCCGCCGCGCTCGGCATCACGACTTTCACGAGCAAACGTCTCGGCTTCAACCGAGAAGACCAGATCACGATCATCTTTTGCGGCTCCAAGAAGAGCCTCGCCTCCGGCATTCCTATGGCAAAGGTCATCTTCGCCTCGCAGGCCGTCGGCGCCGTGGTCTTGCCGCTCATGCTGTTCCATCAAATGCAACTGATGGTTTGCGCGGCACTGGCTCAGCGCTGGTCCATGCGCGACATGTGCGCCGAGCGCATAGAGCCGGCCGGCGCGCGGCAGCGCTGAGCGCTGAGCGCTGAGCGCTGAGCGCTGAGCGCTCGACGCTATGCCGCCCCACCGCTTCGGCGGATAGTGCGGCGCATCGAAATCGCCGTTACCGAGAAAGCCGATTATCGACTGTGCATTTGGCGGGCGCGAAAAAGCGCAATGCTTCGAGCAAACGTTTGCTGTTTCGTGACAATCCCAAAAATTGTGAATCACCTCACCGTGCAATTGTTCACGGACCCCCAACGGCTTTTGGTTCGAACTAGCTCCGAGACGCCGCCGCCCCCAACCCGGGCACTAGCGCGACGGTCGATCGTTCATAAATTTCTTAAAATCGTCCCACTCTTCATTTATCAGCTATTAGAATGTCGCGACGAAACGGGGTGCAGATAAGCTTTTTCCTTAAATGCTGAAATTGCAAGTCCAAGCGAGACAATAAATGACCACCGAGGACCAATCTCACGGCGTTGGCCACGAGCCGACGCCGCGACGCATGCGGCGCATCCGAAGGCGGCGCGCCAAGACCATCGAGGCGGCGGAAGACACGCATTCGTTCGAAGCCTACGCGGCCCATCGGCTCTGGTCGTTTCTTTGCGCGCAGCTGGCGACGGCGCTGGTCGGCTACGTCGTGCTCGTCGCCGGCGACGCCTGGCTCGACCAGCAGCGCATGCCGTCCGCCGCGTTCGCGAGCGCGCTGCCCGCGCTGCCGATGGCCGCGTCGCTCGTCATCGCCTGGGCCAAAGGCAGCGGGCTGCGTGCGAGCCTGGCCGCCCTTGGCTTCATCGCCTCGCTGGAGGCCGGGATCGTCCTGCATGCGCTGCAGTTCGGCGACGGCATGCTCATCGTGCTGCCCGCCTTCGTGCTGATCCCGCTCACATTCAGCCCCGTGTTGCTGCGCGGTTGGGACTTCCCGGCCGCGGCTGCCCTCGCCGTCTTGGGCCCGCTCGCGCTCGTGGCGATCAGCCAGCCGCCCGCCGTCGAGCAGTTCGGCGTCGTGCTGTCGATGTTCACCGCCATCTCCACGAGCCTAGTCACGAATTTGTTCGCATTGAGATCGCAGAAGAAGAGCTTCCGGCTAGAGCGACAACTGCGCGCATACGCCGACATCGACGAACTCACGCAACTGCCGCGCCGACGCCGCGTGTTCGAGCTCGGTCGCCGCATCTTGTTGCGCGCCGAACGAGTCGGTCAGCCGTTTTCGGTGCTCTACATCGACGCAGACCATTTCAAGGCCGTCAACGATCGCTTCGGCCATGAGGCGGGCGATCGCGCCCTGCAGCTCATCGCGCAGCACATTCAGCACAGCATGCGGCCGTGCGATGTCGGGGGCCGCTTGGGCGGCGAGGAGTTCGTCGTGCTGCTGCCCGGCGCCGATCAGCGCGATGCGGCGCGTGTCGCCGAGCGGCTGCGCCGGCGGATCGAGGACTGGCGCCAATTCGAAATCGCGCTGACGATCAGCGTGGGCGTCGCCCAGCACGTGCGCGGCGAGCCGATCGAACGCGTGATCCGGCGCGCCGACACCGCGTTGCTCGATGCGAAAGGCAGCGGGCGCAATCGTGTCGTCATCGCGGAGCGGCGAGTCGATGCCGCCCCGATCATGGAACCCGAGACGATGGGCCTGAACGAACGCGTCCGCGACCATGCCCGAGCGGACGCGGCCAACGACTCGCTGGCTCAGCCGGGGCGTGAGCCCGTCGCGGACTAGCGGACTTACGGACTTACGCACTCGCCGGCTAGCCGCCGCGCTGAGTCATCGCCCGCGGGCCGGCTGGCAGTCGAGCAGGGCAGCACCGCACCAACGCGGTGCATCGCTTCACAAAAAATTCACTTAATTTTCAAGCTTCTAGGTCGATAAGCCGAGGGTCAATCACTCCGGCTTGTTGTCTCGTCATGCCTTTGAGCCAGTCATCCCCGCTCGGCGAGCCGAACGTCGCCGAGCTGATCGCTCAGCGCGCGCTTACCGCAGTCTTTCAACCGATCGTCGATCTCGACGGCGGCACCATTCTCGGCTACGAAGGACTTATTCGCGGCCCTGCGGGTTCGCCGCTCGAATCGCCTGGGGCGTTGTTCGCGCGCGCAGCCCACGAGGGGCTGTCAGTCGCGCTCGAGCATGCCGCCGCTCGCACGTGCGTCACCGCCTTCGCCAGTCTGGGCTGCGAGGGCAAACTCTTTTTGAATTTCAGCGCCGAAGCCCTCGTCGCGCTATGCGAGACGCGCGAGCGCACGATCGCCTGGCTTCAGCAGTGCGGGCTAGGCGTCGACCGAATCGTCCTCGAGCTGACGGAGCAATGCGCGATCGCCGACATCGGCACGTTCGCGCCAGCGGTGCGCGCGCTGCGCGAGGCCGGCATTCAATTCGCGCTCGACGATTACGGCACCGCGAATGCGAGCATGAACCTATGGGTACGCTTGCAGCCCGACGTCGTCAAGATCGACCGCTTCTTCGTCAACGGCATCGCCAACGATCCGCTCAAGTTCGAGGCCGTGCGCGCGATGCAGCATTTTGCAGGCGCGAGCGGCGCGCGGCTCGTCGGCGAAGGGATCGAAACCGCTGCCGATCTCATCGTCGTACGCGACATGGGTATCGCGCTCGGTCAAGGGTTCTTCATCGGCCGCCCGCATGTCAGACCATCAACCGAGTTCGCTCAAGGCGCGCGCGAAGCGCTCGGCGCAGGCCATATCGCTGTCTTCCCCGGCGCGACGCGCAGCCCGGTGGCCGCCTCACCCTCGGGCGGCATGGCGGCCGCGAAGATCATCGTCACCGCGCCCGCGCTCCCTCAGAGCGCGACGAACAACGACGTACTCGATCTCTTTAACCGATTGCCGGCGCTGCATGCGGTGGCAGTCGTCGAAAACGACCATCCGATCGCGCTCATCAATCGGCGCAGTTTCATGGACCGCTATGCGCTGCCCTACTATCGGGAACTCTTCGGCAAGCGTCCTTGCATGCTGTTTGCGAATGCGTCGCCCGTCGTCATCGAAAAATCGATGACCGTCGAACAGATGGCCAAGCTGCTCGCGAGCGACGATCAGCGATATCTTGCGGACGGCTTCGTCATCGCGGATGAGGGACGCTATCTCGGCCTGGGCACCGGAGAAAGCCTCGTGCGCGCCGTCACCGACGTGCGGATCGAAGCGGCCCGCTACGCCAACCCGCTGACGTTCCTGCCCGGCAACATCCCGATCAGCTCGCACATCACTCGGCTCGTCGAACATCGCGCGCAGTTCTACGCGTGCTACGTCGACCTCAACCATTTCAAGCCGTTCAACGATCGCTACGGGTACTGGCAGGGCGACGAAGTGCTCAAATTCGCGGCGGCCGTGCTGGCCGACGTCTGCGATCCGACACGCGATTTCCTGGGACACGTGGGCGGCGACGATTTTCTCGTCCTATTCCAAAGCGACGATTGGCGCGAACGCGCGAATCGGGCGCTGCACGCCTTCGACGAGGGCGCGCTGCGCTTTTACGCGGACGACGATCGCAACGCGGGCGGCATTCACGGCGAAGACCGGCGTGGCAATACCACCTTCTTCAGCTTCGTGACGATGGCCATGGGCTGCGTGCGCGTCACAGCCGACGCGCAGGGCGGCCTGCAGTACGGCAGCGAGGGCATTGCATCCGTGGCCGCGCTCGCGAAGCATCGTGCCAAACAAGAAGCGAGCGGCCTCTTCGTGATCGACCTCGACGAAGGCGCGGCGCAACTGCATCTGGACGAAGCAGCAAGCGCTACGCTGTCCCCGCGCGCGCCAGCGCTCGATTCACACTAGCCAATATGAGTGTTTAGCAATTTTTACTAAACAATGTTTTGTTACATATACCTTGCCGTTTCAACGCTTAAGGTAAATTCCTAGCGCTGATTGCCCCGGTCGCCCTCCGTTTTTACTATACAATTGGCCGCGTTCCTCTTATCGAGTACGAGCGACGATGGCCACCACGATTCGCGACATTGCCCGAGCGGCGAACGTGTCGATCGGCACGGTGTCGCGTGCGCTTAAAAACCAGCCCGGATTGTCCGACGCCACGCGCCAGCGCGTCGTCGAGACTGCCCAGCGGCTCGGCTATGACGCGGCGCAGTTGCGTCCGCGCGTCCGTCGCCTCACATTCTTGCTGCACCGCCAACATAACAATTTCGGCGCGAGCCCGTTCTTCTCGCACGTCCTTCACGGCGTGGAGGACGCCTGCCGCGCGCACGGCATCGTGCCGTCCTTGCTGACGGCCGGCCCGACGGAGGACGTCGCAGAGCAATTGCGGCTGCATGCCCCCGACGCGATTGCGGTGGCGGGCTTTGTCGAGCCGGAAACGCTTGCGGCCGTCGCCGCGATGCAGCGCCCACTGGTCTTGATCGATTTGTGGGCACCGAACATGCGCTCGGTCAATCTCGACAACGCCGAAGGGGCGGCGGTCGCGATGCGGCACTTGTTCGCGCTCGGGCGCAAGCGGGTCGCCTTCATTGGCGGCTCGCTCGCCCACTACAGCATCGCGCAGCGCGCGCTCGGCTATCGGCGCGCATTTTTCGAAGCAGGTCTGCTGTTCGACCCGTCGCTCGAGACGACTATCGACGCCCATCTGCCGCCCGACGAAGGAGCGGCGCTGGCCATGCAGCGCCTGCTCGACACGCACGGCCCCGAGCGCGCGCCGAACGCCGTGTTCGCCTATAACGACGTGGCGGCGTTGGCCGCCATGCGCGTTGCGCTCGCACGCGGCTTGCGCGTGCCCGAAGACATCGCCTTCGTCGGCTTCGACGACATCCCGGCAGCCGCGCATGCCACGCCGGCGTTGACGACGATCGCGATCGACAAGGAAGCGCTCGGCGCGCGCGGGGTACAAATGCTGCTCGACGACGCGCCCGACGAGATGACGGTGCGCCTGCCCGTTCAGCTCGTCGTGCGAGCGAGTACGGTCGGCGGGGCCCGCGCGCAGCATGCGCTCGGCTCGGCCGGCATTGAATCGGAAACAACACCATGACGAAGCTTCCCAACGCCTTTCGCAGCCCTAAGCCGGCATCCGGCGCCGTCCATACGAACGCGATGGTGCCGCCAGTCGACGACTTCCGAGATCGCGCGTTCCTGCTGGAACACGTGGCCGACACACTGGCGTTCTACGCCCCGACGGCGCACGATCCGTCGGGCGGCTTCTACCACTATTTCAAAGACGACGGCACCGTCTACAACCGCGCCTCGCGCCACCTCGTGAGCAGTTGCCGGTTCGTCTTCAACTACGCGATGGCGTATCGCCATTTCCGCGATCCGCAGTACCTCGACTACGCGCGCCATGCCCTCGCATTCCTGCGCGACGGGCACTGGGACGCAGAACATGGCGGGTACGACTGGGAGATCGAATGGCGTAACCGCGAAAGGCGCACGATCGACGGCACGCGCCATTGCTACGGCCTTGCATTCGTCCTGCTGGCGCAAGCGCATGCAGCAATGGCCGGCATCGAAGAAGCGCGGCTGCAGATCGCCGAAACGTTCGAGCTGATGGAGCGCCGCTTTTGGGATCCGGCCGCGGGCCTTTACGCCGACGAAGCGACGCCCGACTGGCACGTCTCGACCTATCGCGGCCAGAATGCCAACATGCATATGACCGAGGCGCTGCTCGCGGCCTACGAGGCTACGGGGCATCTCGTCTACCTCGACCGCGCCGAGCGCGTCGCGACGAACATGACTCAGCGGCAAGCCAAACTGTCGCACGGGCTCGTTTGGGAGCATTTCCACGCCGATTGGTCGGTCGATTGGCATTACAACGAGGAAGACAGTTCGAACATCTTCCGGCCGTGGGGTTTCCAACCCGGGCATCAGACCGAATGGGCCAAGCTGCTGTTGATCTTGGAGCGGCATCGCCCGCTGCCTTGGCTGCTGCCGCGAGCGGTGGAGCTGTTCGACGCCGCGCTCACGCACGCCTGGGACGACGAGCACGGCGGCCTGTGCTACGGCTTCGGGCCCGACGGCATGATTTGCGATCACGACAAATATTTCTGGGTCCAGGCGGAGACCCTTGCGACGGCGGCGCTGCTCGGGCACCGCACCGGCAGCGAGCGCTTCTGGGATTGGTACGACGAAATCTGGAGCTATTGCTGGACGCACTTCGTCGATCATCGCCATGGCGCCTGG
This sequence comes from uncultured Burkholderia sp., assembly GCA_964425025.1. Classification (GTDB taxonomy): domain Bacteria; phylum Pseudomonadota; class Gammaproteobacteria; order Burkholderiales; family Burkholderiaceae; genus Trinickia. The sequence continues at coordinate 10,586 of CAYRLJ010000041.1, forward strand.
TATCGCATCCTCACGTGCGATAACCGCAAATACGGCGATGAAAAGAGCCCGGCCGGAAAGACCGATTACCACACCATGGGCGCCTGCTACGAAGTGCTGAACGCGCTCGTCGAAAGCAACGGCGATGCCAGCGCGCCGGCCATGGCGACGCAACGGGCAGGCGACGGTAATGGTCACGGCTTCGCCGGCAATAGATACGAAGGCGGAAACGAACGCGAAAACGGAAACGGCCGCGATTTCGCGCGCCGAGCTTGAACGGACGACCTATGCAAATTCCGAGTGCAAAAAGCGCGGCAGCGGCAGCGGCCGGCGCGGCAACGGCCGGCGCGGCGCCGGCCGGCGAAACCCACGCAGCATCCAGCGCCTTCCCCCTGTTCGTCAGCGCGGGCGACATTCTGACAGATCTCGTGCGCGCGGACGGCGCGCATTGGGTGTCGCACCCGGGCGGCGCGGGCTGGAACGTCGCGCGCGCTGTGGCGCGCCTTGGGGTACGGACCGCTTTCGCCGGTTCGATCGGAACCGATTGCTTCTCCGACGACCTCTACCGCGCGAGCGAGGCCGCCGGGCTCGATCTGCGCTTCTTGCAGCGCGTCGAGCGCGCGCCGCTGCTCGCCGTCGTTCATCAAACCCATCCGCCCGCCTACTTTTTCATCGGCGAGGCGAGCGCCGATTTGGCCTTCGATCCGGAGTCGCTGCCGGAGGGCTGGATAACTCGCGCGAAGTGGGCGCATTTCGGCGGCATCAGCCTTGCGCGCGCGCCGCTTTCCGCCACGCTCGCAACGCTGGCCGCCGAACTTCGCGCGCAAGGCGTACGGATCAGCTTCGACCCGAACTACCGCAACGTGATGGAGCATGGCTACCGGCCGATGCTCGAAACGATGGCCTCGCTGGCTGACCTCATCAAAGTGTCGGATGAAGATCTACGTTGCCTGTTCGGCACGGACGAAGATACGGCACTCGAGACGTTGCGCTCGATGAATCGCGGGGCGACCTTGCTCGTGACGCGCGGCGCGGGCGCGGCTACGCTGATCGCACCCGGAGAAACCATTGCGGCTATGCCGCCGCGCGTGGAAGTAGTCGATACGGTCGGCGCGGGCGACGCCTCGATCGGTGGCCTGCTGTTCAGCCTCATGCAATGGCCGGAGCGCGGCTGGCGCGATCATCTGGCGTTTGCGCTAGCCGCGGGTGCGGCCGCCTGCCGGCATGCGGGGGCGCATTCGCCGACGCTAGACGAAGTCGTCGCACTCTTGCCATAAAGGCGGTCCATGCTGATTGAATGTCCGTGCGAGCGCCTAAAAGGCGCACGGGCCTGCATGCGCCGCCTGTATGGCTGTCATGCGCGTGCTAGGATAAATTCATGCGTCCGGACAGGAGCGTCATCATGGAAGACGTCACCTACACGAAAGGGATCTACACGGCCACGCCCGGCGTGCAGAAACTCGAAGACGGCCGGTTTCAGGGTGTCGTCCAACTCGCGCGCGACGACGCCACCGAGCCCGAGACGATGGTCTACGAAGTCAAAGGTGTCAGCGCCACGATGACGGAGGCGCTCGAAGAAGCCAAGGCACTTGCACACCAAATTCTCGGCGAAATCGAACTGTAGCGCGACGGCGACGGGCGCGGTCGCGGTAGCGGCGCTCGGCGCTTCTTTCCTATGAATCAGCCTCGCCGACTCTCGGCGGATGGAGAGGTTCAAGATGGCCGAAGAGCAATTTGCCTACGGCGTCTATTCGATCCACGTGCGGCCCATCGAGCTACAAGGGTCCCACTGGGATGCGGAATATGAGATCCGTCACCAGGAAAAGCCCGTGCAGCGCTGGAAGACGATCGGCGGCGACAGCGGTTACGCGAACGTCGCCGCCGCGATCGAATCCGCGCATCGTCAAGCGGTGGACGATATCGAGCGCGGCGCGGGTGTGCCCAAGCCCAGGGCGTTTCCGTAGTCGCGCGCCTCGCGCGTGCGTGCTACGCTGCGCCCGTTCATGACGACGCGCGAACGCGATGGCAACCGACACGCACACCGAGACACGCTCGTCCACCGACGCACCCGACGCACGCGGCTCGACGCCAAGCGGTGCGCCGCCTCACGTGCCGCGCTCGCCGCATCGGCGGCGCGCCCCGAAGGGTCGCGCACGGAGCGGCAAGGGCGATCGCGTGCTGCGTACGGAAACGGGCACCGTCGTCACGCACGGGCTGCCGGGCCGCAACCGGCTTGACCTCTACCATCGCGCACTGACGGCGTCCTGGCCGATTTTCTTCACATCGCTCGGCGGATTCTTCGTCGTGCTCAACGCTGTTTTCGCCGTGCTCTATTCGTTGGGCCACGCGCCGATCGCCAACCAAGCACCGGACGGTTTCCTTGGCGCGTTCTTCTTCAGCGTGGAGACGCTCGCCACCGTCGGCTACGGCGACATGCATCCGCAGACGATCTATGCGCATGCGATTGCCACGCTCGAAATCTTCACGGGCATGTCGAGTATCGCCATGGCGACGGGCCTTATCTTCGTGCGCTTCTCGCGCCCACGCGCGCGGATCATTTTTTCGCGCCATGCCGTCGTGCGCCCGTTGGACGGCGTGCCGACGCTCATGCTGCGGGCCGCGAACGCGCGCCAAAACTATATCGTCGAAGCGAAAGCGAGGCTGCGGCTGATGCGGTATGAAACGAAGCCCGAAGGCTACCCGCTGTGGCACATCCTCGATCTAAAACTCGTGCGCGAGCAGCATCCGCTCTTCCTGCTGGGCTGGAATCTCATGCATGTGATCGACGAAACAAGCCCGCTCTACGGCGAAACGGCGGAAAGCCTCGCCGCATGCGAGGCGTCCTTAATGCTGATGATCGAAGGCGCCGACGAAACGACGACGCAAACCATGTACGGCCGCTGCACCTGGGGCCATGAAGAGATCCACTGGCAGCATGCCTTCGTCGATCTGCTGCACGAGGATGAGGATGGCGTGACGCACCTCGATTACTCGATGTTCCACGAGGTGCGGCCGCTCGACACGTCAGAAAAGAGCACGACAGCGCCGCACTAGTCGATCGACCGTGGCACGATCGCGCCCACAGGCCGCTCGCGAGCGTCACTTTTCGCGCGCTTTGCGCACGCGTTCCGGCAACCCGTCGTGCGGTCCCAACTCGCGCTCGGGCCAATCGAGCCAGCTGTCGTCGCGCGTCGCCTCGTGCGCCTCGTTGCGCGGATAGCGAATGCGATTCTCGTCCTTGGGCCGTTCGCCGACGACGATAAGCCGCACTTCGCTATCTGTATCGTTGATAAACGTATGGCAAATGCCGGTGCCTGCCGGAAAGCCGACGGCGTCGCCCGGCGCCAGACGATGCAGATGCCCGTCGATCCACGCGTCGGGGGTGCCTTCCAGCACGTACACGAACTCCTCTTCGGCGCTTTCCGCATGCGGGTAGGAGGTGCGCCGCCCGGGCGGCAAGCGCATGTGATGAATACCGATCCGCGTGAGCCCGAGTTTGGCCGCGAGCGGCGCGCCGATTCCCATCAATTCGGTGTCGTTCTTGTAATGGGCGTTGTCTTCGCCCTCGAGTTCAGTCCAGTGCCGGATGAAGCTTGGGCGTTGCATGCGGTCGCTCCTTCACAATGTCTCGAAATGGTTATCGGGAATGCGAACCGTATGCTACTGCACAGCGCGAACGAAAAAGGACGCTCGGAGCGTCCTTTTCGAGAATGCGGGTGGCCCGCGTAGGGGGCCACAAGTTGAAGTTCGCGGTACGTGGCTGGAGAGTCGCATAGCTGGAGAAAAATTTCTCTCCTCTTTTTCTTCTTTCGCGCATAAGCCACCGCATCAGCATGCCATGGCAGATCAGAAAAGCAAAATCCTCCCCCTTCGCCGCGAAAGAATAGACGCTTTACAGCCCCGCGTCGAACGCACGTCGTTCGCCACCGGCCGTCTGCCGGTATGGCATGGCATGGCTTGGCACGGCACGGGGGCCAAAGAAGGAAAGGAGACAAAACCATGACCGCCCGCCTGCCGATCGACGGCACGCCTGTTCTATCCGAGTACAAGCTCACCGACAATCTCTCGGCCACGCGCGGCCGTATCTTCCTCACCGGCACGCAGGCGCTCGTGCGCATCATGCTCGCGCAGCGTGAACTCGACCGCACGGAAGGGCTCAATACCGCCGGCTTTGTGAGCGGCTACCGCGGCTCGCCGCTCGGCATGGTCGATCAGCAGATGTGGAAGGCAAAGAAGCTGCTCAACGCCGCCGACGTGCGCTTTTTGCCCGCCATCAACGAAGAACTCGGTGGTACCGCCGTGCTCGGCACCCAGCGCGTCGAAGCCGATCCCGAGCGCACCGTCGAAGGCGTCTTCGCCATGTGGTACGGCAAAGGGCCCGGCGTCGACCGCGCCGGCGATGCACTCAAGCACGGCAATGCCTACGGCTCGTCGCCGCACGGCGGCGTGCTCGTGGTAGCCGGCGACGATCACGGCTGCGTCTCCTCGTCGATGCCGCATCAAAGCGACTTCGCGATGATGGCCTGGCATATGCCCATCGTGAATCCATCGCACATCGCCGATATGCTCGAGTTCGGCGCCTACGGTTTCGCGCTCTCCCGCTTCTCGGGCGCCTGGGTCGGCTTCAAGGCGATTTCGGAAACGGTCGAATCGGGCTCTACTGTCGACCTCGACGCGCTCACGACGCACTGGCCCGCACCGGCCGATTTCACGCCGCCCACGGGCGGCCTGCACAACCGCTGGCCCGACTTGCCGAGCCTCACGATCGAGGCGCGGCTTGCCGCGAAGCTCGATGCCGTGCGCACATTCGCGCGCGCGAACAGCATCGACAAGTGGATCGCAACGAGTCCACGCGCCGACGTCGGCATCGTCACCTGTGGCAAAGCGCACCTCGATCTGATGGAAGCGCTGCGGCGGCTCGATCTCACCGTCGCCGATCTCGACGCGGCCGGCGTGCGAATCTACAAGGTGGGGCTCTCGTTCCCGCTGGAGATGACCCGCCTCGACACGTTCGTCGACGGCCTCGAGGAAGTGCTCGTCATCGAGGAAAAAGGGCCCGTCATCGAGCAGCAGATCAAAGATCACCTTTACAACCGCGCCGCGGCAAGCCGGCCGGCCATCATCGGCAAGCACGACGCGCAGGGGCTGCCGCTGCTCTCCGCGCTCGGCGAGCTGCGCCCCTCGCGCGTGCTGCCCGTGTTCGCCGATTGGTTGGCACGTCATAAGCCCGAACTGGACCGCCGCGAACGCGTCGTCGATCTGGTCGCGCCGACCATCCTCTCGAATGCCGCCGATGCCGTGCGCCGCACGCCGTACTTCTGCTCGGGCTGCCCGCACAATACGTCGACGAAAGTGCCCGAAGGTTCGATCGCTCATGCGGGGATCGGCTGCCACTTCATGGCGTCGTGGATGGATCGCGGCACGACGGGCCTGATTCAGATGGGCGGCGAAGGCGTCGATTGGGCATCGCACTCGATGTTCACGAAGACGCGTCATGTGTTTCAGAACCTCGGCGACGGCACCTATTTCCACTCCGGCATCCTCGCGATCCGGCAAGCGGTGGCCGCGAAGACGAACATCACCTACAAGATCCTTTACAACGATGCCGTCGCGATGACGGGCGGCCAGCCTGTCGACGGCAGCATCTCGGTGCCGCAGATCGCACGGCAGGTCGAGGCAGAAGGCGTCTCGCGCTTCGTCGTCGTATCGGACGAGCCCGAAAAGTATGACGGCCATCACGACCAGTTCCCGACAGGCACCACGTTCCACCATCGGCGCGAACTCGATGCCGTGCAGCGCGAGCTGCGCGAGACGGCCGGCGTGACGGTGCTCATTTACGATCAGACCTGCGCCGCCGAAAAGCGCCGGCGCCGCAAGAAGGGCGAGTTTCCCGATCCGGACAAGCGCCTGTTCATCAACGAGGAAGTATGCGAAGGCTGCGGCGATTGCGGCGTGCAGTCGAATTGCCTCTCCGTGGAGCCCGTGGAAACGCCGCTGGGCCGCAAACGCCGCATCGATCAATCGTCGTGCAATAAGGATTTTTCGTGCGTGAACGGCTTTTGCCCGAGCTTCGTCACGGTCGAAGGCGGCAAGCTGAAGAAAGCAGCCGGCGCCGCGTTCGATGAAGCGGCGCTCGAGCAGCGCGTCGGCGCCCTGCCGGTCCCGCAAGCAGCCCTGGACGCCGCGCCGTACGACATCCTCGTCACGGGCGTGGGCGGCACCGGCGTCGTAACGGTCGGCGCATTGATCAGCATGGCCGCGCACCTCGAAGGCAAGAGCGCTTCGGTGCTCGACTTCATGGGCTTCGCGCAGAAAGGCGGCGCCGTGCTTTCGTTCGTGCGCTTCGCCGCGCGCGACGAATGGCTCAATCAAGTGCGCATCGACACGCAGCAGGCCGATCTGCTGCTCGCGTGCGACATGGTCGTCGGCGCGGGTGCCGATGCACTGCAGACGGTGCGGCACGGCCGCACGCGCATCGTCGTCAATACGCATCCGATACCCAACGCTTCATTCGTCGGCAACCCGGACGCCAATCTGCACGCGGATGCACTGATCGACAAAATGCGACACGCCGCGGGCGCCGAGCGCATGTCGACCTGCGACGCGCAGGCGCTGGCCGCCAAATTCCTCGGCGATACGATCGGCGCCAACATCCTCATGCTCGGCTTCGCCTGGCAGCTCGGGCTCATCCCCGTCTCATACGCCGCGCTCATGCGCGCCATCGAGTTGAACAACGTCGCCGTGCCGATGAACAAGCTCGCCTTCGCGGTGGGCCGTCTCGCGGCCGGCGATCCGGCCTCGCTCGACGCGCTTTGGGCCGAGCGCCATGGGGCGCGCGCCGCGCCGGTCGCCGCCGATGTGCTCGATGCAGCCGGGGATCTCGACACGCTCGTCACCGATCGCGAGGCGCGCCTGGCTACCTACGGCGGCCCCCGGTATGTCGAGCGCTACCGCGCACTCGTCGCCGCGGCGTCCGATGCGCAGCGCCGCGAACCGTCGTCAGACATCGCACGCGCCGTGGCAACGACGTTCTATCGCCTGCTCGCGGTCAAGGATGAGTACGAGGTCGCGCGCCTGCACAGCGACGGCGCGCTGCGCGCGGCGCTGGAAGCGCAGTTCGAGGGCACGGCCGGGAAAGACTTCCGCGTGAAGTTCAATCTCGCCCCGCCGTCGCTGTCGAAGGCCAAGGCGGGCCAAGTGCCGACCAAGAAGACGTTCGGCCAGTGGATGTGGCCGGTGCTCGGCCAACTCGCGAAGTGGCGTGGCTTGCGCGGCACGGCGCTCGATCCGTTCGGCCGCACCGTCGAGCGTCGCATGGAGCGCGCGCTCGCCGACGACTACGAGCGCACGATGCAAAGCGCCTTCGCCGTGCTCGACGCTGCGAGCGCCAACGACGTGGCGGCACTCGCCGCGCTGCACGCCAAGGTGCGCGGCTATGGGCACGTGAAACTGCGCAACCTCGCGAGCGTCAAACGCAGCGAACGCGAACTCGCCGCGCGGCTTGGGATCGAAGCGACGACGAGCACAGCCGTGACCCAGGCGCTCGATGAAATGAAGGGCGCAGGCTCGCTGCGCGGCATTCCCGTCGTAGTCGCCAAGTAACGTTAGAGACCGAGAGGCGGTGAACACGCGAGCGGTATCGCATGTTCACCCGCCCGTATGCAGTTACTTCGGCGAAATCCAGCGCCCGTTCGGGCCGAGTTCCCGATACGCCTTGAAACTCCCGCCTTGTGCGATAACGGCCATATAAGCCGCATTGGCCCGGTCGCCCTTATCGTTGAGTGTGATGTCGCCCGTCGCGCCGTCGAAGTTCTTCACCTTATGCAAGGCCGCGGTGATGTCGGCGGCCTTCGCCGACTTCGCATCGGCAATCGCCTTGGCCACCAAGCTCACCGCGTCATATTCGTAGATCGAGTACGGTCCGGGCCCGATTCCGTACGCCTTCTTGTAACCGGCAACGAAGCGGTGCGCCTTCTCATTCGTCAGGAATTGCGGCAGCGGCGCCGTGGTACACATGATGCCCTTCGCGGCCGGACCTGCCGTCCGAATCAACGTGGGATCGGTCGTGCCGTCGCCACCCATCAGGTATTTGACTGGCAGGTTCAATTGCCGGACGTCCTTCATCAGCAGTGCCGCCTCGGGGTAATAGCCCGTGTAGTAGATGACCTCGGGCTTGAGGGCCGCCACGTTCTTGGCGACATCCGCGTAGTCCATTTGCCCGGGCGTCACGGCATCGTCATACACGACTTCGACGCCCTGCTTCTTCAAGGCATCGACGGTGTTCTCGGCTAGACCCTTCGAATAGGTCGTGTTGTCGTTGATGACGGCCACCGATTTCGCGTGCAACACCTCCTTCATGAACTTCGCCGCGAACGGCCCTTGTTCGTCGTCGCGGCCGATCGTGCGGAAAGCGCCATCCCAGCCCGTCTCGGTGAGTTCGGGATTCGTCGAGGCGTCCATGACGTAGGGAATGTTCGCACCACGAAATACGCGTAGCTCAGGTATGGCCGCGCTCGAACAATAGCCGCCCGCCACGGCCACGACGCCCTTATCGACAAGCGCTTGCGCCGCGCTAGCCGCCGCATCGGCATCGCATTTATCGTCTTCTTGCACGAGTTCGATTTTCTTGCCGAGCACGCCGCCTTTCGCGTTGATGTCGTCGGCTGCGAGTTGCGCGCCGTTCATAATGTCCTTGCCGGCCCGCGAGTAACTGCCCGAGAGCGGCACAGGCACGCCGATCTTGATCGTCTCTTGCGCAAACGCGGCGCCGGGCACCATCACGATCGATAGCACGAGCGCCGCTTGCCGTAGACGATCGAATGCGCGCGATGTGCGTAGATGCCGAACCATCATGTTCTTGCTCCTTGTGCTTGTTTTTACTTTGTTTTCAATGGGAGCGCGTCTCGGCCACGGGTGCAGCGAGCGTCGTGCGGCGGTCGCGGCGCGCGCTGGACGGTTAGCAATCCACGCGCCGCGACCGATCGATCGGGTGATGCGCCGGTCGCGCCTACTCTGATGATAGGCGGCGAGCCGGACAGATCAAGCCGGCGGCGAAAACGCTAGACGCCGCTGTCGTCCACCCAATCGATGTCGCCGCACAGCACGCACAGGCGCTCGCCGATGCGCACGGCCATCGACAGCGTCACGCAAGGTAACGCTTCGTTGATCGACAGGTAAGGCTTCGTCGCATGAATGCGATCGGGCGCCTCGATCGCAGCCTTGAAATAAGGCCGGCGCATCCAAATCGCCCCCTGAGCATCGGCAACGGGTGCAAAACGCGCCTCATGACCCGCGCGATCGGCGCGCAGTACGACATTGCGGCCCCCCTGCCGACCTTGCGCGTCGAGCATGAAGCAACGCGCCGCATGATCGAGCGCGAGAAAGTTCCAGCACACCTCCTCGAACGGCTCGCCATTCACGAGACGGTCACCCGCGCGCCCGAATGCGTTCAGGTACGGCGCGAGCCGGCCCGAGCGCACACGCTCGCGCGCTTCGCTTTGCGCGCGATATCGCGCGGCCAGCGCAGCGATGCGCTCCGCCGCATGCGCGCCGTCGTCGGCGGCCGGGCTCGGGCGGCCGAAGTAGAACCCCTGAACGAAATCGGTATCGCACGAGAATGCGAGTTGCGCCTCGTGCTCCGTTTCGATGCCTTCCACGAGCACGAGCTTGCCCGCCTCGTGCAGCATCGATACGAAGCCCGGCAGAATCGCCGCCGCCTGAGTCCGGCGTGCGGCCTGCGCGAGCATCATGCGATCGACTTTCACGATGTCGGGATCGAGCTGCCAAATCCGTTCGAGATTCGAATCTCCGGCACCGAAATCGTCGAGCGCGATCAAAAAGCCTTGCTCACGGAAATGCCGCGCCTCCTCTGCGAGCTTGTCGAACTCCTCCGGGCGCACGGCCTGCAATTCGAGCACGATGCGCCTTGGCGGCAACTCGAGCCGATCGAGGTGCGCGCGAAATGCCGCGGCATGATACGAATCGGACAACGCGCCGGCATGAATGTTTAGAAATAGCCATTCGCGCTCGGCGCGCAGCGGCTTGAAGTTCTCCAAATGCAGCGCCTGCGCGAGCCGATCGACGTAGTGCAGCTCGCCTTGCCGTGCGGCATCGCCGAATACGTCGAGCGGTGGCACGGGGCGATCGAAAAGATCATGCGCACGCAATAAGCCCTCGTAACCCACGGCCCGAAGATGCGACAAACTGAAGATCGGCTGAAACACGCTCGTGAGCGTGAGCTCGCGATGGCGCAGCGCATAGCGTTGCTGGCCCGACGTGACGTCGGACTCGAGGGATAATCCGCTGGCCGCCTCCTCGCGCACTGAGCTCACCATGGCGAGCTCCTTGCAGGCAGGCCGCGCGCGCCAGGCGCATCGCGACCGGCAAGAAGGGTGAAGCGGTTCAGGAAACGAAAGGCCAATGGCGTCATCGACGGCTCCCTCGATTTTTTGTAGTGGCAGCCATGTCGAAAGCAAGCTCTATGCGAGCATTCTCACGCCCAGTCGAAGCGGGGCGCACGCCGTTGTGCGTCGACGCGGCAAGCCGCGCGCACCGCCACGGTGCAACTCGGCTCGCCGAGGGGCATTCCCTCGTTAAAGAACGGGCCCGCGCGCCATTTCGCGCCGCAGCAATGCGTAGAGGATGATCGCGCCGAACGTAGCCGTGCCGATTCCGCCGAGTGCGAACCCGCCGATCTGCAGTGAGAAGTTGCCGGCGCCGACCACGAGCGTGACGGCCGCGACGATGAGGTTGCGGTTGTCGGAGAAGTCGACATGGTTGACGACCCAAATGCGCGCGCCCGTGACGGCGATGAGGCCGAACACGACGATCGAAACCCCACCGAGCACCGGCCCCGGAATCGTTTCGATCACCGCGCCGAACTTCGGCGAGAAGCCGAGAATGAGCGCGATCACGGCCGCCGCGACGAATACGAGCGTTGAATAGATCTTCGTGACCGCCATGACGCCGATGTTTTCAGCATAGGTCGTCACGCCCGTGCCTCCGGAGAAACCCGAGACAATTGTAGCCAGGCCATCGCCGACGAAGGCCCGGCCGATGTAGGGGTCGAGGTTCTGCCCCGTCATGGCGCTGACGGCCTTGATGTGGCCCAGGTTTTCGGCGACGAGAATGACGGAGACGGGCGCGAGCAACAGCATGGCATGCGGCTCGAAAACGGGCGCCGAGAAGTGCGGCAGGCCGAACCAGGCAGCATTGGCCACGATCGAGAAATCGATCGGCTTGCCCAGCCCCAAGCCGTTGGTAAAGAGAGCGTAGATCGCATAGGCGACCACGAGCCCGACGAGAATGAGCAGACGCTGCACCATGCCGCGCGTGAAAACGGCGACGATGCCGACGCACAGCACGGTCATGACGGCCATCCACGAATCGAACGTCGATGCGCTTACGCTTTTGACGGCGATCGGTGCAAGATTCAAGCCGATGACGGCCACGACCGAGCCCGTGACGACAGGGGGCATCAGCGCCTCGACCCATTTCGTGCCGACGGCGCTGACGATAAGGCCGATGATCGCGTAGATCACGCCGCAGGCGATGATGCCGCCGAGCGCGACGGGGATGTTCATGTTGGGCCCGTGTCCCGCATAGCCGGTCACGGCGATGATGAGACCGATGAACGAAAAGCTCGAGCCGAGATAGCTCGGCACGCGCCCGCCCACGAGCACGAAAAACAGCAGCGTGCCGATGCCCGACATGAAGATGCATAGGTTCGGGTCGAAGCCCATGAGCAACGGGGCGAGTACAGTGGAGCCGAACATCGCGACGACGTGCTGCACGCCCATGGCAATCGTCTGCGGCCACGGCAGGCGCTCATCGGGGGCGACGACGCGGCCCTCCGCGGCGCGCGGCGCTAGGCGCCAGCGCGGAAAATAGGATTCGGCCATGCTGGTTGGGCTCCTTCTCGCGTGTTGAGTAGCTGCGGGGGACGCCGCCTCGTTGCCGGCGGCGCATTGGAATCACGCGCGAGTTTAAGGATGGCAATAACCGGTGACAAGCGATTGGGGCTCGGGGGATCGGGTGGCCCCGACATGCGGAACCAAACATCGCCATCCGATCCCATGTGGTATGCGCAAGCCCGAATCGCAATCCGCAGTCCGGCGCCGCGTTTTGTTGCGAAGCCACGCCCTTGCTCACCCGCACGGACTCAGTCAGCCATGACGCACCGTCGAGCGCGCGGAACCCACATAGCCGACAGCCACGACCGCGATGCCGATGACCGAAATGCCGATGGCGACCGGCGCCACCATGCTCAACGCCCCCGCGAACGCACCCGACATTGCCTCGCTCGTGTTGGCCAGCGTCGAAAACAGGCTGAAGTTCTTGCCGACGTTCGCTTCGGTCGATAAGCGTTGGATGTTCGTCGGCAAGACGACGTCGACGAACGCGCCGATGGCACCGAGCGCGAAGCATCCCACGAGCGTGCCGCCCGTGCTGACCACGCACAACGGCAGCAGCGCGAGCACGAACCCGTAGCAGCGCCAATACGTCATCAGGCTCGGCGTGCTGAAATCGCGCGAGATGCTGCTGCAAACCAGCGCCCCGACCAACGCGCCGAGCGCGATGAAGCTCATTGCGTAGCCGATTACGCTGTCGGCGAAGCCCTCGCTTTTGAGCATCGTCGGGATCAGCACACGCAACGCGGCGCCGACGAATAGGATGCACAACGCAGAATAGCCGATGCTCACGAATAAGTCGCGTCGGACGAGCGCGGACCCAAAGTTCGCGGCGAATTCGCGGTACAACGCGCGCAAGGACATCGAACGCGCCGGGGCTTGTTGTTCGCCAACGGCCGGCACGGAGATCGCCTGACGAATGCAGAGTGCCGATACGAGATACGTCACGGCGTCGACGGCCAGAACGTATCCGGGGTCGACGACGGCATAGAGCAGCGTGCCGCCAAGCGCGGGGCCCAAGAGAGCGCCGAGTTCGGCCGCCATTTGGGTGGCGGCGTTGGCAGCCGGTAGCTGCGCCGGGCGCACGAGCGAGGGAATCGTGCCTTGAAAGGCCGGTTGAAACACGGTACGAAGCGCTGTCATCGACATCCCGATGAGCGCGAGCGACGTCATGCCGATGCGCCCGCTCGAAAGCAGCAGGCAAAACCCGGCGGTCATGATCATCCGGGCCAGGTCGGCATGGATCATCAGCGAGCGGCGCGACCATCGATCGGACAGCGCGCCGCCGAGCGGGCCGAGCACGACGTACGGAATGAAACGGAAAAAATAGACGGCGCCGGAGAGCGCGACGTTCGCATGCGTGACATGCAAGACCGTAATAATGAAGATCAACTCGTGAACACCGTCGCCGACTTGCGACAGCGCATTGCCCGTTAGCAAGACCGACAGACGGCGCTCTTTACGCAGCATCGCGAGCATAGACACTCCTACGCAGCGGCGGAATCGATCGCTTCCGGGGCTTCGAAGGCGCGAAATTTTTTCATTTAGATATCCTAATTAATGAGATGCAATAACCTCGTGCGATGTGCCGGCAAGCGCGCGAACATTCGCTGAGGCGGCAGTATGCCAACGTCGTGAAGAGGGAAACGCCGCATGAAAACGCAGGCCGCGGCAGGCACCGCGGCCTTCGCGCTCGCGCGATATTTATCCTGAATGAGCTAATTTAACAAAGGCCAATCGCCCGGCGAACCTATCAGGTCTGATAGCTTGCACAGCCGCGGGGGACGCGGCTGGCTATCAATTGGGCGTGCATATGAATGCGTGTGTGCGCGCTCGGGCGTTTATCGGTTGCCGCCGTGCTTCGCTTGTCATTGCTTCACGAAGTCGATCTCCCGCCGTTGGCTCGCCTGCCGCACCGTGAAACGATCTGGATGGGATCGTCCAGGGGCCCGGTGAGATCAGGCCAGCCAACCGGCAAGCGCGCCGATGATGCCGGCCGCGCATACGGTGAACGCGACAGCGCAGACGAGCCATCGATAGGGGCCGCGCAGACGATGAGCGGCCGGCAGCGCCACGATACCCAGCATGATCAACGGGCCGAGAACGAACGGCAGCAGCAGCGCATTGACGACCTGCGCGGCGACGTTGACCGACACAAGATCGGGCTCGAACCACACGAGGCACGCGCTTGCTGCGACCGCCGCGGCATACAAGCCGTAGAACCCGGGCGCGTGTGCAGGCCGCGCATCGAGCGAGCCGCGACGGCCAGCCACCTCGCTCAGGCCCCATGCGAGCGCGAGCGAGCACACGATCGCGGCCACGAGCGATGCGCCGAGCACACCGATGCTGAAAATGAGCTTGCCCGCCTCTTCGCCCGCGACGCCGAAGAACGCGCTCGCGATCTCGCCGACGCTTTGCAGTCCTAACGATGCGCCGCGCGGGGCGAGCGTCGCCGCCGCCGCGACGAGCACGGCGCCGGTGAGCGCTTGCGTCAGAACAGCACCGGCCGCCGTTTCGATGCGGGCCTGTCGATCGTCGCACGAACCGCGCCGTTCATCGGCGATCGCGGCTTGCTGATAGAAGATCATCCAAGGATTGAACGTCGCGCCGATCAACGCGGCGGCGAGATAAACGAGACGCCCGCGCCCAGCCGGCAAATCGCCGAACTGCTGCGCGAGCATCGGCCAATCGGGCCGCGCATGCCAAGCGACGACGAAGAAGGCCAGCTCGAATAGCCCGATGAACATCGCAACGCGATCGACGCGCTTATGCGATCCGGTCGACACGATCGCCAGCAGCAATACGGCGGAAAGCGAAAGCGACGCCGCGCGTGGCACGCCGTACATCTCGCCGATGCCTGCGATGCCCGTGAACTCCGTCACGAGCGAACTGATCACGGCAACTATGAGCGCCGCGGCCGCCGCGGCCGCCCACCCGCGCCCGAGCCGTTCGCGCACGAGCGCGCCGAACCCCTTCCCGCTCACGATGCCGAGCCGAACGCACAGTGCTTGGACCATATAGAGCGGAATGGCGAGCAGAAGCAGCAACGGCAGCAAACGAATGCCCCATTGCGCGCCGCTTTGCGCGGCAGCGACGACATTGCCCGCATCGCAGTCGGCTAGCATGACGAGCAGGCCCGGGCCCCACCCCGCGAGCGCGCGGCAGGTGTTGCGTAGGTTGGCGGGCAGAGGCGGCAACTGCGACATGGCGTGGCGTTTTAGTTGCGCTTATCGCTCACAGGGGCGTAGGGGCATAGGGGCATCGGGGCATCGGCCTGTGAGCCCAAGCGCTCATGGCCTCGTGACCTCATGACCTCATGGCCTCATAGGCTCGCGCACTCGCGCAAGCGAACGGTTGGCGGAAAAGGGGCCACTCTATCACTCGCGCGCGAGCCCGGTATCGAATCCTGCTCCAACCTTTGCCTTGGCCCGTCGATCGGCGCGAGAATGTGCACGCCGCCACGTATCGACCACGGATAATCGGACGATGGAAAAAAACCGACTGGAAGCGTTCAGCGACGGCGTGATGGCCGTCATTATCACGATCATGGTGCTCGATCTAAAAGTGCCGCACGGGGAAGATTTGAGCGCGCTCGTCATGCTTTGGCCAGTGGGGATCAGCTATGTGCTCAGCTTCATCTACGTCGGCATCTATTGGAACAATCACCATCACATGCTGCAGGCCACGCGGCGCGTGAACGGAACGATTCTCTGGTGGAATCTGCATCTGCTGTTTTGGCTGTCGCTGCTGCCGTTCAGCACGGGCTGGATGGGCGAGAACCATTTCGCGCGCTGGCCGACAGTCATTTACGGGGTCAATCTGCTCGCCTGTGCCCTTGCATGGACCGTCTTGCAGTCGGGCCTGGTGCGTCATCACGGTCCCGACAGCCTGCTTGCGCGGGCGATCGGCAAAGGGGCGAAGAGCAAGGCGTCGCCGATCTTGTATGTGCTCGGCATTGCGTCCGCGTGGGCTGGCTATCCGAGCATCGGTCTTGTGTTTTTCGCCGGGACGGCCTTGCTGTGGCTGATCCCCAATCGTCGCGTCGAACACCTCGTCGAGGCGCGCGACGCGAACGACGAGGCGTGAGAACCGATTAGCGATCGTCGCCGATACCGGGCAGAACGCGCGTGCCCTCCACCTCGACCGCATGCAGCCATTCGGGCTTCAGATCGAGCAGGCGCAGGATCGTCGGCGCGACTTGCTTCGTTCCGACCGGCGCCGTGATCGTGCGTGCATGCTCGAGCCCCGGCAGCGACACGAGCAAGCCGAGATGGCTATCGTCGGGCGCATTGCCACCGTGCTCCGCGTCCTTCTTCTTGCTCGACGTATAGATCACGCCCGGGTTCGGCTGCACGATGATGTCGGGCGTGCGGCCGAGCGCCGGATCGCCGAAGCGTTGCGCGAGACGCGGACCGGAGAGAACGTACGCCTGCGGCCCGTCGGCGCAGATGCCGGGCGTCGTGCAGCCCAGATTGGCGTTCAGCGTCGCGACGACGTGTGACAGTTGCGCGCGGTCGTGCAGCCAAATGAGGCCGACGTCGTCGGTCTGCACCATGCCCGTATGCACGAGGCCCGTGCCATCGTTCGGGTTGCCCGACTTCGTGGCGTTCTGGCCGAAGTTGCCGTTCGGATCGATAAAGTTGTTCGCCTCGAGCAGCTTAGTCAGCGTATCGCCGTTCTTCACGAGCTTCGTGTGATCGGTCGGCGAATTGCCATGCTTCGCCGTGACGATGATGGCCGTGCTCTTGAACAGATTGCGTTCCTTGAGCTCGTCGACCATACGACCGATCGAGGCATCGGCATAGGCGATCGCATGGGCTACTTGCGGGCCCGGCGTGAAGTCGGCGTCCAGGTAGCCTCCGCCCTTCGCGAACGGAGCCTTCTCGGCCACGCTCAGCGTCTGGAAATCGGCGCCGAACACGGTGGGCACGGGAGCGCTCGCCGTGCCAGTCGAATTCTTGCCGTCGATCTCATTCAGAATCGCCTGCACGTGATAGTCGTCGAATTTTTCCGTATGCGAGTAGACGTCCGTGTAATTGGTCTTCGTCACGGGATCGATCGAGTTGATTTCCGTGCGCGTCAGATCGTCAACGCCATGTCCCGACGGCCCGTTCACCCAGTCGTAGCTCCAGGCGTGCTTGTCGGCCCATGCCGTGCGGGCGCCCGGCACATGCGCCTTGATGACCTCGAATAGCGTGTTCGTCTTGATGTAGTTGTGGGGATAGACCGGCTTGCAGACACCATCGACGAGCGCGTTCGGAATCGCTTGCGGATTGAACCCGCCGCCCCCGTTCAGATGGATCAACGGGCCGCCGTCTTTGCCGTCGATGCCCGTCGTTTCGTCGAAGACGACGTTCCAGCCTCGCTCGCCCGTACAGTTCGTGTCCGTCGGTGCATAAAGCGTGCGGTCGTACGAGACGTCATAGAACAGGCCCGCCGTCTTGGGCGAGCCGCCCGTCAAAAGCGCGGCCAATCCCGGAAACGAATCGGAGAGCCCGGGCGTGTGGGCGTCGGTATAAGTGACGCCAGATTTCGCCAACACCGCCAGATTCGGACACGTATTGGCGCCGATGCAGCGCGCGAGATCCTGCTCGTGGAGACCGTCGATGCTGATCAACAGCACGCGAGCGATGTCGTTACCGCGATGATTCTCGTCGGCCTGCGCCACACCCTGCATGCCGGCCATTGCGACGACGGCGCTTGCGACAGCCGCACCCAAATACGAGCACCTCTTGCGGATTTCCATGCTTCACCTCGTTATTGTCAGAAAACAGAACGGAGAACACTGGACTGCGCGAAAGGGAAAACAGTGAAGGAAAAATGCGAAGCGGTGATGAAGCTGGGCTTTCAGTGCGCTGTCAATTTTGTGCAATGTTTGGGAAAACGCGCGAATCGCGAGGGCCTGCGATCGTAGAATCGAGCCGCCAGCGGTCAACCGTCCCGTTGCGGCGCCGTTAACGGGGAGAAGCAATCCGCTTCACGCCACTTCTGGAGGGATCGTCATGTTGAACAAATTTGTCTTGGCCGCGATCGCAGGCATGTTTGCACTGGGCATGGCACAAGCCCAAACGGCGGCCACGGCGGCTTCGTCGGGAAGCTGCGAAGCACGAGCAGTGGGCAAGAACGGCAAGCCGCTCGCCGGCGCGGCGAAGGCGTCGTTTCTTCAGAAGTGCAAGGCGAATGAGGCGAAATCGCCCAAGGACAGCTGCGAAACCCGGGCTATCGGCTCAAACGGCAAACCGCTCGCAGGCGCGGCCAAGACGTCGTTCTTGAAGAAATGCGAGGCCAACGCGGCGAAGTAACGCGTCGCCTTCGCAAAGATGACCCGGCTCGACTGCATTGAGGCCGGCTCGTTTCCCGCGCACTTCGCCAGCGTAGGCTAGCCGACGCTCGGCTCGCCTTCGCCGGGTCGCCGCCCCGGCTTGTCGGCGGGCGATTGCTTGCGCGACTTGTCGGCGCGCTCCGGCATGCGGCTGCGCGCATCGTCGCTGTGATGCGTCCGCTTCGGATGGTCGGACATGTGTTGCGGCTCGTTGGTGCTGCGGTTCATATTCGCCCCCACGGTCTCGTTGAATTGGCCAACAAGAGGACGCAATAATCGGGCCGGCGCACGCCTACCGTTCGCGCACCGCCCTCCCTACCGCCTCGCTCCAGTCGCACCGAAGTTTCAACCCTGTTTTTTTCGCGTCGCGAAAGATGTAACGAGCCCTTAGCTTTTGCCGTGCGCCGCCGACAACCAGGTTGATGGCGCAAACCGCGAACGAAACGGTTCCGGATGCCCGGTCGGATTTCATATTGAGGGCACGTATGTCTAGCCAAGACATCATGCACGATGAGCGCACGCAGCTCACGAGCAAGAACAAGTTCGAACTTCTGTTGTTTCGCCTGGGTACCGCACGGCAAGGCGCCGCGCCGGCGTTGTATGGCATCAACGTGTTCAAGGTTCGCGAAATCATCACGAATCGCGAGATTACGCCGATCGCCGGCGCCCCCAAGGCGGTCACCGGCGCGATCGATATTCGCGGGCAGATCATCCCCGTGATCGATTTGTGCCGTCTGACGGGCAATACGCCGGCGCGCGAGCCCAACATTTTGCTGATCACGGAGTTCGCGCGCACGACGCAGGCGTTCGCCGTGGAAGATGTCGACGACATCGTGCGGCTCGAGTGGAGCCAGGTGCATCCGGCCGAATGCGCGGGCGGCGCGAGCTACATCACGAGCATAGCGCGCTATCACGGCGACTCGGGCGAACTGCGCTTGGCGCAGGTGCTCGATGTCGAACAAGTCATGCGCGACGTGTTCCCCGAGCAGCACCGCGACGTGAACAAAGCCGAGCTCAGCGCAGAGGTGAACTACGCGGCCGGCGGCGGAAAGATTTTGGCAGCGGACGATTCCGCATTTGCGCGCACGTTGTTGGGCCAAGCGCTCACCGCGATCGGTGCGCCGCACGTCATCGCCACCACCGGCGAAGAAGCGTGGCAAATGCTGTTGCGCTACGCGGATGAAGCGGAGAAGGAAAATGTGAAGGCGCGCGATAAGATCTCGCTCGTCATCACTGATCTGGAAATGCCTGAGATGGATGGCTTCATGCTGACGCGTCGAATCAAGGCGGACGAGCGGCTCAAGCATATTCCCGTGATCATCCATTCGTCGCTGACGGGCTCGGCCAACGAAGCGCACGTGCGCAACGCCGGTGCCAATGGATACGTCGCGAAGTTCGCGCCGAAGGAGCTTTGCGAAGCGATTAGCGAGGCGCTGGCTTCGTAGTATCAAGACGGCCGAGTGGGGCGAAAACGGCGGTGCCCACACACGGCCTCTTCCGCCGTTTCGAGCTTGATCTCGAAACGGGAAAGACGTCTGGCGTTGCCGCTCTTCACGGCAAGCCAGACGAGATTATCGAAACGAATTAACCGTAGACGGGGAAGCGCCGAGTCAACTCAGCCACCTGCCCCCGCACGCGTTCGAGGGTCGCCGCATCTTCCGGGGCCTCGAGCACATCGGCAATCAAATTGCCGACAATCTCAGCTTCCTTCACACCAAAACCGCGCGTGGTCATCGCGGGCGAACCAAGACGAACGCCGCTGGTGACGAACGGCTTTTCCGGGTCATTTGGAATGGCGTTCTTGTTCACCGTGATGTGCGCAGCACCCAGCGCCGCCTCGGCCGCCTTGCCCGTGATCTTCTTGGCACGCAGGTCAACGAGCATCACATGGCTTTCCGTGTGACCGGACACGATGCGCAAACCGCGCTTGGCAAGCGTTTCAGCGAGAACCCGAGCGTTGTCGACGACGCGTTGCTGATACGCCTTGAATTCCGGCGAAAGCGCTTCTTTGAAAGCCACGGCCTTAGCCGCGATGACGTGCATCAACGGGCCGCCTTGAATGCCGGGGAAGATCGCCGAGTTGATTTGCTTTTCGTACTCGGCCTTCATCAAAATCACGCCGCCGCGCGGCCCGCGAAGGCTTTTGTGGGTCGTGGTCGTAACGAAGTCAGCGTGCGGCACCGGATTCGGATAGACACCCGCAGCGATGAGACCGGCGTAATGCGCCATGTCGACCATCAGATAAGCACCGACCGATTTAGCGATCTTCGCGAGCCGCTCGAAATCGATCCGCAGCGCGAATGCCGAGGCACCCGCCACGATGAGCTTCGGCTTGTGTTCTTGGGCCAGCTTTTCCGCTGCGTCGTAGTCGATGTCTTCTTGCTCATTGAGCCCATAAGAGACGACGTTGAACCACTTGCCGCTCATGTTGACGGGCGATCCATGCGTCAAGTGACCGCCGTGAGCCAGGCTGAGACCCATGATGGTGTCGCCCGGCTGCAGCATCGCGAAGAACACCCCTTGGTTCGCTTGAGAACCGCTGTTGGGCTGCACGTTAGCCGCCTCGGCGCCAAATAGCGCTTTCACGCGGTCGATGGCGAGTTGTTCGACGACGTCGACATACTCGCAACCGCCGTAGTAGCGCTTGCCGGGATACCCTTCGGCATACTTGTTCGTCAGTTGCGAGCCTTGCGCCTGCATCACTGCCGGACTGGTGTAATTCTCCGATGCGATTAGTTCAATGTGGTCTTCCTGGCGGCGATTCTCGCCAGTGATTGCTGCCCAGAGTTCCGGGTCGACGGTTTCAACGGTGGAAGCGGCGCGTTCGAACATGATGGGGTACCAGGTTGGAAAAGCTTGCATAAGGGTTTCAACAGCTGCTATTCCACCGGAGACAAAATATCCCGCCTAGAAGGATTGCGACACATCCGTGGGATGCAATGGGCGAACGCCCGCCTCTTACGCGCGCCGCGTTTCTCGCCTACGCACGGATGCGACCATCGGGTTCGATTCAAAGAAAGCAAGCAGATTGGCTTTCTGCTTGTCTGTGATGTCCGACTCCGCGATCACCTCGGGCCACTGCTTCGCCGCCGCCCACACAACGTCCTGAATGACCCGTGCGGCTGGCTTCTCGATAAGTCCGAGGAATTCGCAAAACCGTCGTACCGTCGCAGGTGTTAGGCTTGGCTTCGCCGTTTTGGGTCCGTCGGCCGGGCGCGCACGAATTTTCGGTTTTTCCTCGAGCTGCGGCGGCAGAATGAAAAGCGCATGCCCTTGGCGGCGCTGAAACGCACTGTCGGCGACGATATCGTAGGCTGGCGATAACGTCGGGGTTATGCCGTCCCTATAAATGACACCCAGGTTCTTCAGGTGCATGTCGGGATTGCCTAGCAGCTCGTTCACCGTCATGCGCCGGAGCAGTTCATGGACGGCGCTCTCGCCGAGCGATGGCGTCGCAAGCATGACCGCGGCGACTTCCAAGTAGCTCTTCGTGTACTTGTCTTCCGGCTGAACGTCGAGCACTTGGGCGAAGTCTTCGACATGAAATCGCGCGCCCGGCGCGCGGTCAAACCGAGTCACCGCGAGGAAGCGCGTTTTCCGGTCGGCGTCGCCAAGGTCGTAGCCGTGCTCCACCACAAGCTTTTCGAGGGGCTCTAGCGTCACATCGCACACGGTCACGCCAGCGACCTTCGCGAGCCGAAGCGCAAGCTCTTCCAGCTCCGGCATCAACGGATAACCCACGACTGGGAGCTTCGCGATGATGTGCGTGTCCTGCAGCTTCGTGCGACCGACGTAGCGGTCGCCGTCCTTTATCACCCCCACCTTGGGCTGCACGCCGGACACGGATACACCGTCATCCATTGGCTCCTCGGTGACGCTCATCTCCAGCGAGTCCACATCCTGCGTCACCAAGTGCGTGAGCTCATCGCGGCTGAGCTCAATCGGGCGAACATACACATTGCCCGGCAGGTCCCGGCCTGTTGCCGCCAGCATTTCGAAGTGGTCTTTCGGGTCACAGCCGCGCAGCGCGGCCACGTGATCCCGAAATACTCCCTCGGGCAACAAGTTTTGGAAGAACGCCGGTAACAGCCATCCGTTGCGGTTGGAATACCGACCGTTGAACAGCCGCGAGCCAACGTCGGCCCACAATGCCCGCTGCGCATCGGGGTGTTGCGCGATCATCGATAGCGACAGCGTCGGAGGTACAAGCAGCCGTGCGAAATGCTCGTCGGCAACGAAGCGCTGAATGGGATTGTCGTCCTCGCCGTACTTGAACAAGACTCCCGCACGGAGCTCGCCAAGATAAATCCCCAGGGCTTTGATATTCACTTCTTGCCCCCGTGGAGACGGTCGAGGGCCGCCTGGACTCGTGATTTGACCTCCGGCTCGACATTTGCCGGCGTCATTGCACGGGCAGCCTCATTCGGAGCGAGCACGAGTTCGAGTCCGAGCCGATCCGCCACCGCCAGCAGAGTGGACACTCTATAGTCCTGCTCGCCCGACAGGACGTGAGAGAGGGTCCGATACGTGATGCCTGCGTCGGCGGCAAGTTTGAGCTTCGGATACCCTTTATCCAGCAATCGCTGTGCGAGGACTCGCGAGATTTCGGCCAGTGTGCGCATGGTGACAACAAAGTATCATTTGTGCCTGAAATGATACTTTAATACCATAGCGCCGTCGATCGCAAGCGCATTAAAGTATCATAAA
>CAYRLJ010000042.1:0-32871 GCA_964425025.1 uncultured Burkholderia sp.
TACGTATTGTTCAAGCCGAGCCGGTGCGCAATCGGCGCGTAGATGTCCAGCGTCTCGCGCGCCACGCGACGACGCTTTTCGGGCGGCACCGCGCCGAGCGTGCGCATGTTGTGCAGCCGGTCGGCCAGCTTCACGAGAATTACGCGGACGTCGCGCGCCATGGCGAGCAGCATCTTGCGGAAGTTTTCCGCCTGCGCTTCCTCGCGATTGCGAAACTCCATCTTGTCGAGCTTCGACAAACCGTCGACGAGTTCGGCCACCTTCGGCCCGAAACGCTCGGCGAGCTCCGTCTTAGTGACGCCCTGGTCTTCCATGACGTCGTGCAGCAGCGCGGCCATGACCGACTGCGCGTCGAGCTTCCAGCCGGCGCAGATTTCGGCGACGGCGACAGGGTGCGTGATGTAGGGCTCGCCGCTGTGGCGATATTGGCCGAGGTGCGCTTCGTCGCCGAAATGGAACGCGGCTTTGACCTCTTTGATTTCCTCGACGCTCAGGTAGCCGGCGAGCATCGACGTCAGTTTCGCGATCGAAACGACGTCGTGCCGGCGAGGCTGCTCCGGCGTGGCGGTGGGGCCAAACAGGTGGCGAAACGATTGCTCGAGAACCGCGTCGATGTACTTGCGCGCGGGGCCGGACGCTTCGACGTCGTGCTCGTGCTCGAGATGCACGGCATCGGTGGAAGCGGAGGCGGACGATGGGGTAGAGCTCATTTTCGCCTCCGTATCGATCGCTATGCGGGCTATGCGCGAGATGGCATGGCTTAAGACGGCGCTAGGCGCGCGATGCGCCTAGCGCGTCCGACACTTCAGACGGGGACCTTCTTCAGCATCTCGACACCGACTTGGCCCGCCGCGATCTCGCGCAGCGCGACGACGGTGGGCTTGTCGCGACTTTCGATCTTCGGCGTGTGGCCTTGCGCGAGCTGACGTGCGCGATATGTCGCGGCAAGCGCCAGCTCGAAACGATTCGGGATTTGCTTCAGGCAGTCTTCGACGGTAATGCGGGCCATGTTTCGAATTTCCTTCTCAATATATTGCTCATTCTACCTTATGTGCGCAAGCACTCGCCTTCACTCGGCGTGCGGCAGATGGATGCCGAGCTCGACGAAAAGCTCAGTGTGGCGCGCGTATTGCGAGGCAAAGCGCAAACGCGTCGCGTCGACCACGCACTGCAGTTCGCCGAGTGCGCGTTCGAAGTGCTCGTTGATGATGACGTACTCGGATTCCGCCGCATGCGCGATCTCGCTGCCGGCCGCGAGCAGCCGGCGCGTGATGACGTTCGGCTCGTCCTGCCCGCGCTTTTTCAAACGTTCTTCGAGCGCCGCGAGCGATGGCGGCAAAATGAAAATCTCCACCGCATTGCGAAAGCGCTTCTTCACTTGCTGCGCGCCCTGCCAATCGATTTCGAGCAGCACGTCGTGGCCGTTTTTCATCTGCTGCTCGATCCACAACCGGGAAGTGGCGTAGTAGTTGCCATGCACTTCCGCGCTCTCGAGAAATTCACCCTGACCGTGGCGCGTGAGGAAATCGTCGACGGCCGTGAAGTGATAATGCTGGCCGTCCTGCTCGCCGGGGCGCGGCTTGCGGGTCGTGAACGAAATCGACAAACGGATCGCCGGATCGCGTGCGAGCAGCGCGTTCACGAGTGTCGACTTGCCCGCGCCCGAGGGCGCGACCACCATGAACAGGTTGCCGGGATAAGCGCCGGCATAAGGATTGCGCGGAGCACCTAGCGCCGCGTTCGATTCGTGCGTGGACTCGGTCATGGTTATGCTTACTCCAGGTTCTGCACTTGCTCGCGCATTTGCTCGATGAGCAGCTTGAGCGTCATCGATGCGTCGGCGAGCTCCTTGGCCGCCGCCTTCGAGCCGAGCGTGTTCGCCTCGCGATTGAGCTCTTGCATCATGAAGTCGAGCCGCTTGCCGACCTTGCCGCCCTTCTCGATGACGTGTCGCGTTTCATTCAAATGCGCCGTGAGCCGCGACAATTCTTCGGCGATGTCGATGCGAATGCCGTACATCGTCACTTCCTGGCGAATGCGCTCGGCGATCTCCTCGCGCGAGACGATCGTCGCGGCCGCATCGGGCGCCGCGATGCCGAGCGCTTCTTGCAGCCGCTCGACGATCTTTTGCTGATGCTTGGCGATGAGCTCGGGCACGAGCGGCGTGATCCGCGCAACGATCGCTTCCATCTCCGTCACGTTGTTCAGGAGCATCGATGCCAATTGCGCACCCTCGCGTGCGCGCACGTCGACGAGTTCGGCAATCGCTTGCTTGCCGCACGCGAGCACCGCTTCGCGCAGCGTCTCGGGCGACACGTTCGTTTCGGCGAGCACGCCGGGCCAGCGCAAGATCTCACCCGCGCGCATGCGCTCGCTGTTCGGAAACGCGTCGAGCACCGCGCGTTCGAGCACGGCCAATTGTGCGAGCGCCTCACGGTTCAGAGAACCGGCCGTCGCCGTTTGTTCACTGCGTTGAAAGTTCACGCGGATGTCGACCTTGCCGCGCGAGAGCTTCGTCATCAACATTTCGCGCAGCGTCGGCTCGCAGGTGCGCGCCTCTTCGGGCATACGAAAGTTCAGGTCGAGGAAACGCGAATTCACGGTGCGCAGTTCGACCGATACGCTCATGGCTCCGGTACTGCCTGCAGCCGCGAGTTCGCGCGTCGCGCTCGCGTAGCCTGTCATGCTGTATATCATCGTCCGTCTCGCGATTGGGGCCGTCACCGGCCGGTTGTTCGAGCCGCTTCGCGCGTCGACCCCGCGCTAAAGCGTTGAACGCGCATTATCCCATTTTTGGCGAGCGGCCCCGGCCCAGCGCCCGCGACAACGGGCCGAGCACATGCATTGCGCCGCGGGCGGTAAAATTGCGCTTTCCCCTCTTTGCACGCGGCCTCGAGCGCCGCCTCACATCCCATACCCACCATGCCCGATACCGTTCAACGCCCCAGCGGCCGCGCCGCCGACGCTCTGCGCGACGTGCGCATCACGCGCCACTACACGAAGCATGCCGAAGGTTCGGTGCTCGTCGAGTTCGGCGATACGAAGGTGATTTGCACCGCGAGCATCGTCGAACGCGTGCCCGAGTTCCTGCGCGAGCGCAACCAGGGCTGGCTCACGGCCGAATACGGCATGCTGCCGCGCGCGACGCATACGCGCAGCGATCGCGAAGCAGCACGTGGAAAGCAAACGGGCCGCACGCAGGAAATTCAGCGTCTCATCGGACGCGCGCTGCGTGCCGTGTTCGACCTCGAGCGGCTCGGCCCGCGCACGCTGCACATCGACTGCGATGTGATTCAAGCCGACGGCGGCACGCGCACAGCCAGCATCACGGGCGCATTCGTCGCCGCGCACGATGCCGTCTCGAAGTTGATCGCCGCGGGACGCATCGCGCAATCGCCGATCACCGATTACGTCGCGGCGATTTCGGTGGGCGTCTACGAAGGGGCACCCGTGCTCGATCTCGATTACGACGAAGACTCGCGCTGCGACACCGACATGAACGTCGTCATGACGGGCGCGGGCGGGTTCGTCGAAGTGCAAGGCACGGCCGAAGGCGCGCCGTTTTCGCGCAACGAAATGAACGCGCTGCTCGATCTCGCGCAACAAGGTATTGGCTCGCTCATCGACAAACAAAAGGCGGCGTTGGGAGAGAAGCGATGAGTGAGTCGGCCGACACCGCGCTGACCCGTGTCGTGCTCGCGTCGAACAACGCCGGCAAGCTGCGCGAGTTCGACGCCATGCTCGGCGCGGCGGGCATGACCCTTATCCCTCAGGGCGAACTGGGCGTGCCTGAAGCCGAAGAACCGCATGCAACATTCGTCGAGAATGCCTTGGCGAAAGCCCGTCATGCCGCGCGCCTCACAGGCTTGCCGGCGCTGGCCGACGACTCGGGCCTGTGCGTGCGCGCGCTGGGCGGTGAGCCCGGCGTGTATTCGGCGCGCTACGCGCAACGCGCCGGCGGTGAAAAGAGCGACGCGGCCAACAACGCGCATCTCGTCGCTCGACTACGCGGCGTGGACGACCGGCGCGGCTATTACTTCTGCGTGCTCGTGCTCGTGAGGCACGCCGACGATCCGGAACCGCTGATTGCGGAAGGCCGCTGGCACGGCGAAATCCTGGAGGCTGCGCGCGGGGCGAACGGCTTCGGCTACGACCCGTACTTCCTCCTGCCCGACTTGAACGCGACCGCAGCCGAACTGGCCCCCGCGGTCAAGAATGCAAGCAGCCACCGAGCCATGGCGCTGGCGGCACTGCTCGCACGGCTTGGGGAGGAAAGATGATCGGCACTCGCGCCGGCGTCGTGCAGGCGTTCACCGCCCCCGGCGCCATCGGGCTCACATCGCTGCCGCCGCTCGCGCTTTACGTCCATTTCCCATGGTGCGTGCGCAAGTGTCCCTATTGCGATTTCAATTCGCATGAATGGAAAGGCGAGCGCTTTCCCGAAGAGGACTATCTCGACGCGCTACGCGCCGATCTCGAGCAAGCACTGCCGCTCGTTTGGGGACGTCAGGTGCATACGGTATTCATCGGCGGGGGCACACCGAGCTTGTTGTCGGCTCGTGGATTGGACCGATTGCTTTCGGACGTGCGCGCGTTGCTGCCGCTCGATGCCGATGCCGAAATCACGATGGAAGCCAACCCGGGCACGTTCGAGGCGGAGAAGTTCGCTCAGTTTCGGGCGAGCGGCGTGAATCGGCTGTCGGTCGGCATTCAAAGCTTCAACGAAGGGCATTTGAAGGCGCTGGGGCGCATTCACGATAGCGGCGATGCACGTCGAGCGGTCGAGATCGCGGCGCGGCATTTCGAGAACTTCAATCTCGATCTGATGTTCGCGCTGCCGCAACAAACGTTGGACGAGTGCCGAGCCGATATCGAAACGGCCCTCTCCTTCGCGCCGCCCCATTTGTCGCTTTATCACCTCACGCTCGAAGCCAATACGCTGTTCGCGAAGTTTCCGCCGGCATTGCCGGATGACGACGCGTCGGCCGATATGCAGGAGTGGATTCACGAGCGCACGGTCGCGGCCGGTTACGAGCGGTACGAGGTGTCGGCTTATGCCAAGCCGCATCACCAGTGCAAGCACAACTTGAACTACTGGCGCTTCGGCGACTATCTCGGCATCGGCGCCGGTGCGCATTCGAAGCTCTCGTTTGCGCATCGAATCGTTCGACAGGCGCGTTTCAAGCATCCGGCGACGTTCATCGAGCAGGCGCGGGCGGGCACGCCGGTGCAGGAAGAGCATGAAGTCACGGCGCACGATCTTCCGTTCGAGTTCATGCTCAATGCGCTAAGGCTTGTCGAGGGGTTCCCCGTGCACCGATTCGTCGAGCGGACGGGACTGCAGATGACGTCGATCGAACCGGCTTTGCAAGAGGCCGAGCGGCGCGGGTTGATCGAGCGCACCTATGAAAAGATCGCGCCTACGCCGCTGGGGCAGCGGTTTTTGAACGATCTTCAGGCGCTGTTTTTGAACGAGCGGGAGGATTGAACGGCGAGGCGCTGCGGCGCCTGCTTTAAGCGTCGCCTCGTTTCGGTTACAATCGCGGTCTCTCGGAGGGCTGGCAGAGCGGTTGAATGCACCGGTCTTGAAAACCGGCAAGGCTTTACGGCCTTCGTGGGTTCGAATCCCACGCCCTCCGCCAAAATACCCTCCCACGAAATTTCAGAAAATCCCGCAAAGTGATGGCGGTGGTCACGCCTTCCGAGCGACCCGCCGCCGCGAGCTTCACCTCCGTCCCGCAAAGCCGAGATTGCGTAAATCGCCCGCAAATCGCCAAGCAGCATGAAAACGCGCAACCTGTTTCCGGACGTCTGGCCTGTTGCCAGAGTTGCTTTCCCTCCTCGTTCGCGCTCCTGCCATCAGGAACCGTGCGCATGGGTGAGCGGGTACACAGCAAGTCCGATGATCGCCGCAGCGATGACGATAACCGGCTCCTGCAGCTTTTTGAAACGCCACAGCAGCAGCACGGTCGCGAGTGCGAGCAGCACCGTCGGCCAGTCGACGATCGAGCGCCGCGCGATCACTATCACCGAGCCGGTAATGGCGCCTACGGCGGCGGCAGTGATGCCGTCGACGAACGCCTTGACGGCGGGCACCTTGCCGTACTTCCTGAAGTACGGCGCTGGCAGCACGGTGAAGAGATAGCACGGCAGGAAGGTGCCGAGTGCCGCCACGCAGGCGCCCGCGAATCCCGCGACCAGGTAGCCGATGAAGCCGACCGTGATCACGACCGGTCCCGGCGTGATCATCGCGACGGCCACTGCATCGACGAACTGTTTGTCATTGAGCCAGTGATGCTCGGTGACCACGCCACCGTAAAGGAATGGCACGATCGCCAGTCCCGAGCCGAACACGAAAGCGCCCGCCTTCGCGAAGAACAAGCCGATCTGGCCGAGCAGCGGCCAGTCAAGGCCACTGAGCACGCCGCTCACGGCCGGCAGCGGTGCCGCCGCTGCTGCGTTCAGTCCACCCTTGCTGAGCCAATTCGGCGGGGCGACGACAAACCAGTTGACGAGACCGCCCGCAATGAAGAGCCAGGCGATCTCCGATTCCGTGATGACGGTCACCGCCGCGAGCGTCAGGTAGACAACCCACAGGAGCCGGTTCCTGCCGATGGCCTTCGTGGTCAGCTTGTATGCACTCATCGCGATGATTCCGACGACCGCGGCGCCCACGCCATAGAAGGCTGCCTGCATCCAGGAAAGCCCGCCGAAGTGGGCATAGGACCAGCCAAGGCCCACCACCATCAGGAACGACGGCAGCACGAACGCGATACCGGCCAGCGTTGCACCGACAATGTGATAGTGCACGTGGCCCATATAGATGCCGAGTTGGGCTGCCAGCGGCCCAGGCATCATCTGCGCGAGCGCGAGGCCCTCACGGTAATCATCCTCGCTGATCCACTTGCGCTGTTCGACCAGATCGCGATGCATGTAGCCCACCAGCGCAACGGGTCCCCCAAATCCGAACGTGCCGAGCCGCAGCATGTAAAGGATCAACTGACCGAGCGTGTAGCCCGGCGCCGTCGCTGTAGTCGTGTTCATTGGCGCTTCCTCTCGTCTTTGCTTTTTGCCGCCGATACAAAGTGCGTGTAGAGCGAATCGAGCACGCGACCCATTTCGTCGAGCAGTTGATCGTCATCTGCCGCACGTTCCCGTGCGCCTGCCATCACAGCCTCGAAGCCGATGGCCTCGGGAACGGGGGCGCCGCCCACGTCGAGCGCGTGGACCATTTCGCCAAGCCGGAGCAGCGCGGGATCTTTCTCAAGACCAAAGCTCGCGATCAGCACCTCGAACGTCACTCGTTCGCCGACATGGGTAAACGCAGCACCGTCGAAGTCGAATCCGAGCGCATTGGCCGGGCAGACGCTGGGCGATGTGAGCCAGACGAACCGCGCATCGCGATCGATGAAGCGGCGGATCAGCCAGGCGCTCGCCACGCGATCGACCCACATGTGCTGTCGCGTGGCCCAGGTGCGCCCCTGATAGTCGCTCACTGACAGGCTGCGGATGGGCCGTTCGGCGCAATGGGGTTCCCCTGGCGAGAGCACGGTATCAACCAGACCGATGAAGTCCTGCCACTCAGCTTCGGCGCGTGTTGCGGCGTCGCCCGGGAAGTAGTCGATCGCGACGATGGTTTCGTAGTCCTTGCGCAAGCGCCGGAGCAGCCTCGTCAACTCCGCCGCTGACTGGCCCGATACCGTCTTGCGCGCGTCCTTCAGCGCGCGGATGAACTCGGCGTGATCTTCACTGCGGTCAAACAGCGCCCGGAATTCCGCTTCCTGCGCCGCGTCGAGGCTCGGCGCGCACAGCAGATGCGCGGTGCCGCCGCTCTCGGCGATGGCGCCCGCCAGTTCGCGCAGCATCTGCTCGCGCTCGTCCGTGTGAGGCAGCAGGTAGATGCCGTCACGCAGCACCGCGCAGCCCTTCGCTTTCAGCGCCCGCCAGAAGCGCATGCGAGCTGTGGCGTTTTCGGTTGGCAGCGTGAGGACCAGCAGGGACCACGTGGTGAATTCGCTCATGTAGCGTAAACTACATGTGAGTTGCGATCTCTACAATCGGTTTGTTTGGGGAGTCTCGATCGAGAGCAGTTCGCAATTCCTGGAATCTCCAGCGACAGCGCCGCACCATCCGTACCCGCGAGGCAGTCCTAATCTTTTCTCGAGTCGACGCTGAATGCCAAGGCCGGGCGACGATGGGCTCCCGCGCACACTCCCAAGACCGGCGGGGTGTCGTCGATGCGTTGCGACATCACGCGCGCGGCGGTCGCTCACAAAGAGGACAACGTCATGACCGATCCTGTCGTGCGCGTGACCAATCACGCCCATCACCTCGTATGCATCGCGCGCGATCCGAACTGGGACGATCAAGTGCTCTTCATCGGCGGGCGCGCGAGCATGCGCACGCGCTGTTTGGACCCGGGAGCGGAGACCAACATCGGCATAAGGCTCGGCGCCGATACCGCACCCGACGAAAACTTGATGGGGATCGTCTTTGCTGACGCAAAGGACTTCGACAACGGCAAAGCCGGCCTGTACCAAGCCACGATCGGCCACGACCCCGATACAGGCCTGCTCACCGTGACCGACGAACATACCCTCGGTACGCCGTCCGTTCGGTACAGTCTGGCCAATGAAACGCAATGGTCGATGGACATGACGTTCGTCGACTCATAACACCGTTCGTTTTACGGCCATAAAACGGGGTGCTCGATGCGCCCCGGCCGTCATTCATCGCTGCCATGCGGCCAACAATGGCCTCGAGTAATGGATCGATGACCAATCCAAGAAAAGATTACCGAACATCTAACGGCTTTACAAAAGACGCAGCCAATGATTTTCTTCGAATAGGGATTGCAACTGTGATCGACCGTTTCGGTTGCGGCCCATGGGCGCGTCTTCGCAGGAGTTGGTTATGGGAAATCGTCGATTACGGGCGGCGTTGCTTTGCTTGCTTGCAGCCCCGGCCACCTTCCCGCCGCTAGCCGTCGCTCAAACGAGCGGCGAGTCCTCACGGCTCACGGGCATCGGCGCATTGTCGCCAGCCGAAGGAACTGCCCAACGACGGGCCGCCGAAGCCGGTTTGGCGATGCTGGCCGAGCGCCGGACCTCGTCGAACTCCGCCCTCGGCGCGGATAGGATCTTCGATATCTTCGAGAACCGCGCGCTCGAACGCGCCGCAATCGGCAACGGGTTCGAAACGTATTTCGTCGATCCGCAAATGCTGCTGTCCGGCAAGGGCGTGAGCCAAAGCCTCTACGGTAGCGGCGAATGGCGATTCGTCGTCATGACGAACGGCAAAGGCGTCGGGCTCATCACCGTTGCACAAATGCACGGCAGATGGACGATGGTTGAGGCCGGCGCGAGCGAACTGGCCAGCGAGATCGCCTCCCTCTCCGAGCACTACGCCCAGCAAAGCCCTGGCGCGAGTCTGCGCTTCATCCGCAGCCGGCAAGCGCTCGCCGATTTCATCGAAGTCGTCGAGCCCGCCGCGCAGGGTTCGAGCGCGCCCGTCTATATCCCGCTCATGAGCGCTCGCGCCATGCTCGCACCGCTCGGCTCCAGCCCCATCGAGCAGGCGCCAGTGCTATCCGAAACGCAGGTCGATTCCACGCTGCGGCCACGCGTGCAGCGCGGCCTGCGCGATCCGCGAATCGGCCATTAAGCGATCATTCGGGAGATTGCCGTGAATACTAGAATTGCCGCTCGCCTACTGGGCGGCCTCGCCATCGTCATGACGTCCGCGCTCGTCACGGCCGCCGCTCAGCAACTGCCACTCCGGCACGTTACGCAGCAGCACAGCGAATGGTGCTGGGCCGCCGACGCGAGTGCCGTGCTCGCCTATCGCGGCGTGTCGAGCATGCAATGCGGCATCGCAAACTGGGTCGACGCAATCGGGTATGCCTGCGAGCACGCGCCGTTCGATTGGAACGATGGCGCCAATTCGCCGAACACGCTGACGGGCACGACCGGCATCAGCGGAATTCTCTGGTCGCTAGGCCGGCGCGACTCGCACTATTACGACGGACCGATCCCGTTCGCCCTGGCTGCGGCGAGCATCGATCGACGCGATCCGGTCGTCGTGCTTTGGACATGGCCGGACGGCGGCGGACACTTTATCGTCATCGACGGCTATGACAATCAGCAAAACGCACTCTACTTCATGAACCCGTGGCCAGGCGAAGGGGCAGGTTACGGCGACTACGACTGGATGGTCGAAGGTTCGGGCAACATGGGCTACCACACCTGGGCCGAATCGCTGGTCGTTTATTGATCGCCGTTTATCGATCGCCGTCCGCTGAGCGTTCCGATCGCGATCGCCGCGCGCGACTGGCGATTTCTGCAACGGATGCAGACATCCGTTATCGACCTCGCTTGCGCAAGCTTGGGCGATGGACGCGCGCACGATCATCGCGAGAAACACGATGCACATGCGCACGCGATTGACTACGCTAGAGCAACATCGCCCCGCGCTCGACTAGCGCGCAAGTCACATCGCGACCCGCCATGACACTCGATCTCATGCGCCTCCCCGCGTTACGCGCCCGCGGACTGACCGGCCTTGCCGCAGCACTGGCGACATTGATTGTCGCATCGGCCTGCACCTTCACGCCGCCGACGCGTCCCTCCGCAGCCACGCTCCCCCCGCCAGCGGCCGTTAACAGCCTGACGGTCGAGCAATACCGCGAATCGATCGCGCGACGTATCGTCGAACGCAGCCCGTCGTATGTCGAGAAGCGTGCCCCGCAAGCGATGCTGCGCTCGGTCGTCGTCGTCTCGTTTACTGTCGATCGCAATGGCAAGGTCCTAACCTCGGCGGTCTATCGCACCAACGGCGACGACGAAGCCGAAGCGACGGCGCTCGCCTCGCTGCGCCGCGCGTCGCCGTTGCCCGCGCCTCCGGCCAAGCTCCTCAATCGCCTCGGTCAAATCGAATTGATGGAAGACTGGCTGTTCAACACCGACGGCAAATTCGAACTGCGCGAACTCGCCGCACCGCAAGCGCTGACGTTCGATTGACGGAAGGCGCCGCGCGGCTTCCAACATACCGCCGCCCCGTGCTGATCGCGGGCTCCCTCGCGGCAGTCGCTTCGGGCTTTGCGATGGCGCCGCTCGTCGGCAGCGGATCGCCCGCGCTCATCGCGCTGTTCCTGACGCCGGAGCTGTTCCTGATGGGCATCACGTTTGCGCCGATGGCGGGCTCGCCTGGGTCGGGGGCTACGTGTCGATGGCGGCGGCCGTTAGCCTCATCGCGGTCATCGCCATGCGCGAAACGCGCGACGTGCCGTTGTCCTGATCCATCACCGCTCACCGCTATCGCGCGCGGCGCGGGTGTTCCAGGTAAGCCGAGCTAACCGCGCGGCGGGCGCCACACCGGCATTTGCTACGCTCGCCGCGCGCCGCGCCGCCGCGATACGCGCCAGCATCAGCAGCGCCGCGATCGCCACGATGTCACCGCCGAGCCGCGCGAACCCGTTGGTGTCGGCGTGCATTAGCCGAATGGCCGTATCGACGACGATCGAGACGACGGTTCCGCCGACGAAACAGACAAGCCCTTGCTTGCCCACCGTGACAACCGCGGGCAAGCGCTCGGCCAGCGTTCGAAGCCAGCCTAGCCGGACGGCTTGCGCGCATAACCACGCTAGAGCAAGAAAACTGAGGACGCGCACACTGGCCAGATTCTGCTTCATGAAGCCCGGCGCCGGATGGCTGTCGATGCAAAGCTTCACGAACGCGAACGTCAGCGCCACCGAACCGGCGGCTGCCGTCAGCGCATAACCGGCGCTCGACGTTTGCATCTGTGTGGGCACGGGATGCAGGCGGCACAGCACGCCAAGCATGAACAGCAATTGCCAGGCGAACGGGTTGAACGGCCAGTCGGAGACGCCGGGCAAATTGCCCGCGAGCCACGGTGCACCGAGCCAGACAGCGAGGCTGCCCGCAAATAAGAAGACCGGCATGCGCCGCGCGAGCGGCACCGCCACCGACACGCTCAACGCATAGAACATGTACATCGGCAGCACGGCGGAAAGAAACGGCTGCCGTCGCAACAGGGCAATGTCGACGAGGCTTTGCACGGGCCGATGGGCGAAGCCACTCCATTCCGTTTCGGCGACTAGCGGGGAAGCGATCGGCAAGCTCGCGACGATGGCACCGCACACGAGCATCAACACCGCCGTCAGCAGATAGCCGCGATAAATCTCCCAAGCGCGCTTCACGAAACGATGGCGCGCCGCCGCTTCGCCGCGCCGCGACGCGATGTTGGCGTAACCGGCGGCCGACGCAAAACCGCCGAGAAACACGAAGACCTCAGCCGCATCGCAATAGGCGTAGCTGTGCAGCGTCGCCTGAGACAGCACGCTCATGGAAATATGATCGATGGCGATCGCGATCAGCACGATGCCGCGTAGCAAGTCGACCTCTACCGATCGCCCGGCGGATGAATTCATTGCAGCGCACCCTTATTTCTACAGCCGATGCCCGGCCCTATCGGGGTTGGTTCATCTTACGCAGCGAAAAATTCCTCAATTAAAGAGATTTTCATTCGTATCGGCAATGCGACCTTGCGAGGGATGAAAGCATCGGGATTTTTACTGGCTTGTTCGTGCAAACGGCGCGTCTATACTGGGCTCGACGCACCGCTCGACGACACTTTTTTGCACCTTGCGTCCGGGAGACGACGATGGACATCCGCATCGACAACGGCGACATCGTGGCCATCCTTGCGCTGGCCTTGCTCCTGGCGCTCTTGCTCGCCGTCCGCTTCCGCCCGAAAACCTGGCTCGGCATTGTCGTCGAGGCCCTGCTCGCGAACGCCGCGGCGTTTGCCGCCGTCATTGCCGTGGAAGCAATGCTGGCCTGAGCCAGGCTCGATTAAGCCTCGACCGTACGCTGGGCCTAGTCATAGTCGTGGTGATGGTGGTACCCGATGTAGTACCCGGGTGCCGGCACGACGACACAGCCGCCCAGTAGCAACGCAGCCAACGTGCCTGCAATCAAGAGTATGGTCGAGCGTTTCAGTTTCATTTTGTTCTCCTCACGTCGCTGTCCGGCGATTGGGTGGCACGTCGAATGATTGCGATTGAACCGCACGCCGAGCATGCGCATCGTTGCAATTTGTAAGCGTCGACCCGCGCTTATTACAACAATTCGAGCTGGCGCCTCCCTTCCCTTGCCGCATAGCTGCGCAAGATTTCGGCGGAAATCCGCGGCCACAGATTTAACAAAGTGGTAAACGAATCCCCCGGCATCTGGGAACGCGAGCGGCGCGCCGCCACGCCCGCTTGGGCAAGCGCGGGCGCCCCACTTATAATTCCCCCTTTGCCCGTTGAGCATCATGCCCTTGGCCCTGCCTTTCCGATCAACCGCTGCCCTGCGACGAGCGCGGCAAATGTGGCGCCGATACGGCGTGTTCTGGCTAGGCGCGATCGCGGTCGGCCTCATGGCCGTGTTCTACGCGAGGCTCATCGATTGGGGCTACGACGCGTTTCGCGTCATGCAGCATCGTCATACGTGGCTGCCGCTCATCGTGACGCCGGCGATCTCGGCCGTATGTGTGTGGCTCACGCGGCAGTTCTTTCGCGGCTCCGAGGGTAGCGGCATTCCGCAGGTCATCGCCGCCCTGCACGAAGGCACGGCAACGCTTGGGCCTCGAACACTGGCGTTGCGGCTGATGGCCGGCAAGATCCTCGTCTCCCTGCTCGCGATTCTCGGCGGCTTCACGATCGGCCGCGAAGGCCCCACCGTGCAAATCGGCGCGGCCTTGATGTATCAGTTGCGGCGGTTCTTTCCGCGCTCGACGGCACGGATCGAGCGGCAATTGGTATTGGCGGGCGCAGCCGCCGGGCTGTCGGCGGCCTTCAACACGCCGCTGGCGGGCATCGTCTTCGCCATCGAAGAACTCACGCGCAGCTTCGAAGCCCGTGCGAGCGGCGTCTTGATCACGGGCATCATCATCGCGGGTGTCGTCGCGCTCGGCCTAAACGGCAACTACACGTATTTCGGCACGATTCAAATCAGTTCGCACTTTCCCAATCTGCTGGCCGTCGCGGTCGTGACCACAGGAATCGTCACGGGCGTGGCCGGCGGCGTGTTCGGCTGGCTTCTGCTTCATACGTCACGTTGGCTGCCCGCTCCGCTCGTGCGGCTGCATCGCGAGCAACCTGTGGTGTTCGGTGCGCTTTGCGGGTTGACGATCGCCGTCATCGGCCTCGTCTCGGGCGGCACGACATTCGGTAGCGGCTACGCGGAAGCGCGCGGCCTGCTCGAAGGGCGCGAGCAACTGTCGATGTTTTATCCGTTCTTGAAAATGGTGTCGATGGTCGGCTCGTATCTGCCGGGGATTCCGGGCGGGATCTTCGCGCCGTCGCTCTCGATCGGCGCTGGTTTCGGCAATCTGTTGCATGCCGTGTTCGACAGCATGCAATTGCCGATGCTGATCGCGCTGGCGATGGTGGGCTACTTGGCTGCAGTGACGCAGTCGCCGATCACGTCGTTCGTGATCGTCATGGAAATGATCAACGGCCACGCGCTCGTGATTTCGCTGATGGCCACGGCGCTCATTGCAAGCCGCGTCGCGCGCTTGTTCGCACCGCCGCTCTACGAGGCGCTCGCCGAGCGGTACCTGACGCCGGTGGCGGCCGCCGCAGCCGCGCCGGAACCCGACTCGCCGAAGACGCTCGAGCCGCTGTTCGAAGACGACAAGGCCGAAGAAAATGAAACGCGGCGCAATTCGATGCGCCGCGCCGAGGATGAAATCGATCCGAAGCCCTGACTGAGCTGGGGATCGCGCCTATCAGGCTTGCGGGATTTCGATCTTGACCTCGAGTACCTCGAGATCGTCTTGCCGCTCCAGGCTGACGCGGATGTCGTCGTCGGAAATCTTCACGTACTTGGAAATCACGGCGACTAGCTCGCGCTGCAGAGCAGGCAAATAATCGGCGGGCGGATGGCCGCCGCCGCGCTCGTGGGCGATGATCAGCTGCAGGCGTTCCTTCGCAACCGCCGCAGACTTCTTCTTCTCGCCGAGCAAGAACGACAGAATCGACATAACGGGCGCCCTCCTTAGCGAGTGCCGAAGAGGCGTTGCAACAGGCCCGGCTTCTGGTAATCGGTGAAGCGCAATTCCTTCTCCTCGCCGAGAAAGCGCGAGACGACGTCCTTGTAGGCTTCGGCTACGTCCGTGCCGTCCATGTGCACGGCCGGCAGACCTTGGTTCGACGCATGCAATACGGCTTCCGACTCGGGCACGACGCCGATCAATTCGATGCGCAGAATTTCTTGGATGTCCGACAGCGACAGCATTTCGCCTTCGCTGACACGCTTCGGGTTGTAGCGCGTGATGAGCAGATGTTCCTTGATCGGATCCTTGCCATCGATCGCGCGCTTCGTCTTCGAGGAAAGAATACCGAGAATGCGATCGGAGTCGCGCACCGACGACACTTCCGGATTGGTGACAACCAGCGCTTCATCGGCGAAGTGCATCGCGAGCAGAGCGCCCGATTCGATGCCTGCCGGCGAATCGCAGACGATGTAATCGAAGCCCATGCCGGCCAGATCGGTCATCACCTTCTCGACGCCTTCGAGCGTCAGCGCATCCTTGTCTCGCGTTTGCGAGGCAGGCAGGACGAACAAGTTCTCGCACTTCTTGTCCTTGATCAGCGCCTGATTCAGATTCGCTTCGCCTTGGATCACGTTGATGAAATCGTAGACGACGCGGCGTTCGCAACCCATGATGAGATCGAGATTGCGCAGGCCGACGTCGAAGTCGATTACGACCGTCTTGAGCCCGCGCAGCGCGAGGCCCGACGCGAAGCTTGCGCTCGTGGTGGTTTTACCCACGCCGCCCTTGCCCGAAGTCACCACAACGATTTTCGCCATTTCCCCTAACCCTGTATTCGTCAAATTCGTCCATTGAATCGGCGCGCCGCATGGAGCGGCGCGTCTTCGCGTGGCTCGCCCTTACGTCAGCCGCAGCGGTTCGATCATCAGTTTCTCGTCCGCCAGCCGGATTTGCACCGGCTTGCCGATCACGTCCGCCGGCAACGGATTCTCCGTCGTGCGATAGATGCCGGCGATCGAAATCAGTTCCGGCTCGAGGCACGTGCAAAAGATCCGCGCATCGTGATTGCCGTGCACGCCCGCCAGCGCGCGCCCGCGAAGCGGCGCATAAATATGGATATTGCCCTCTGCAATAACTTCGGCGCCGTAACTGACGAGGCCGAGAACGACGAGGTCGCCCTTCGCGTAGATTTGCTGCCCCGAGCGCAACGGCTTGTCGACGATGAGCGTTTGTTCAGCGGGCGCCATGCGAGCGGTTTGGTCGACTGCCGGCGCGGCCGCTTGCGCAGGCGCAGCGGGCTGCGCCGATGGCTTGTCGGACACCTCAGCCACGCTGGGCGTCGCTTCCGCTTTGCCGCCTGCGCCGCGCCGATCGCGTGCCTCGACGAGCGGCAAGCCGCCCTCGCCCGCCCATGCGCGCTGCGCTTGTGCCGCGACGACGCCGATCGGGCGCATGCGCACGCTATCGAGTAGCTGCGCGATGTCCGAGATCGATGCGCGCTCGGTTTCACCGAGGCGGCGTACGTCGATCGTGACCACCTCGCCCGAAAAGAATTCCGGCGTCGCTTCGAAGCGGCGCGTCAGTTCTTTCTTGAGCGCATCGAGATCGGTGGTCTTCACGACAAACTGAAGCGCGTCGACGGAGCCGCTGCGGAGTTCGAAGAAAGGCGTTTTATTCAGCGACATGGGCTTGCAGCAAAAAATTTTGCGTATTTTACAGGGGTCTACGCGACGGGCCAGGTTTTTTGCTAGCGCGTCACGGAGCGCGACGGGTGCGGACGGATGATCGAACGGACGTTTCGTTAAAAAAACGATTTGAAGAACGCGCTCGGCAATGGCAAGCGCGCGACGAGGGAAGAGGAAAGATGAAATGCGAAGTGCTGCGGCGCCTAGAGCTTGACACTGCGCACGAGCAGCGTCTGCCATTCTTGCGGCAGGCGCGCGATCGGTTGATGCTCGCCGGTCGGACCGAAACCCAGTGCCTCGTAAAAGCGCATGGCGTTGCGATTCGCATCGGCGATCCAGGCGTGAATTTCGGTGGCTCCGCGCTCGGCGAGCCAGGCGCTCGCCGTGTTCACTAACAGTTCGCCGCCGCGCAAATGCCGCACCGCCGGCGCGACCCACAGCACGCAAACAAACGCTTTTCGCTGGGGTGTCTCATCGAAATAGGCGCCGATAAGTCCCGCTGGATGACCTTCGGTATAGAGGAGGAACGTGGCGGCATCTTCGGATACGGCATAGCGCGCTGCGTCCGCGTCGAACGTTTCAGCCCGTGCGGCAAGCGCTTCTTCCAGCGTCTCAACGAACGCATAGGGCGCATCGCGC
Organism: uncultured Burkholderia sp.; assembly: GCA_964425025.1. Classification (GTDB taxonomy): domain Bacteria; phylum Pseudomonadota; class Gammaproteobacteria; order Burkholderiales; family Burkholderiaceae; genus Trinickia. The sequence goes on from CAYRLJ010000042.1 coordinate 17,385, forward strand.
AGAGAGGCAGTACGCAACTCGCGCAACGTTGTGCCCTGATCGGCAGCGATACGGCGAACAGTCAGCGAAGAACTCATGAGGCTCCGATTGTCGCGGTGGGTGGCTAACGCGTAGCTTTATCCGAACCGGCGGGCGAGTCAAACCCCGTATTTAAACGGGAGACCCGCGGCGCGTCCATCGGCGGTCATTGTGCAAAGCACAATGACCGCGCTGGCAGACAGCAATGCGGGCGCTGCTCGGCGCGCCTGCCTTTCCACTGGCCCCGTTCGACGACGGCCGCGTTTCGGCCGGTCAACCTTGCGAACGCAATGCCCGGAAGCTCCGACGATATCGGTCAAGGCTTCGGCCTTTCAAGACCCTCGCAAAATGGCGCTCTTTTTCTAAGTACTCTGCGTTCACCGCTGGGCGCCATCGCCACCGCTAATCCGTATCGACGGCGAGATGGCAACCTCGGTGGTATACACGTACAACATCGATCCCGCGCCATGGACTCAAACACCCAAAGCTCAGCACGCGTTTCCGGTGGTCACGCGTGCAATAGAAGGCGCGGGCACGATGCAATTGCGCGAAGGAGCCCACCGCGACGCCCGTACGACGCCGGCGGCTATTTCTAAGCCAGCTTGTGCGTCTTGAGCCAATCCTTCAGCGCAGTGTTCACGCCAGACCGTGCTGGTGGTTGCTCCGATGGTGGCGGGGCTGCGGTCGCTTGGCATGCTGCTGGAAGGCCGGCTGAAGATCGCCCAGATATGTTGGGTGAACTTGGCGAGCGCCGGCGTTGCGCTGGTCATCTGGCTGAGCCTGTACCCGCGCTGCCCCCTGTAGCAACCACCTCGCAAGCACGGCAGCGCGTCGCTTGAGGCACGAAAAAACTGCTCTCCTTAGCCGACCTCAGGCGACCTCAGGCGGCCTTCAGCCACTCCAATGCTTTGGCGTCGTCGGCAAAGGGAAAATGCTTGAATTCGGCTGACGTGAAGTGCTTGCCCAACAGTTCGGCCACGCCAGCTAGCGGGTTATCGGTTACTACGGCGACGCGTTCGACCTGCCTGTGGTGTTCGCGAACAAAATGCATGTGGGCAGTGAATCCGCCGAAGTTTTGCCATCCAGGAAAGGCCTTCGCGCGAACCATTACGCCGTGAAGTCTAGCGTGCTCGGAGAGATAGGCGTCGACGTCGGCGCTGAGGCTGCCAAAATCTTCCTTGGTCAACGGCGCGCTGGGCTCGAGAAGCAGAATACCCTCGGCTTGCATGATGGAATAGTTGAGCATGTGGCTCTCCAGATGCTGGCCTTCATTATAGGCCTCAGAAGTTAACCCTAGGACAAGGCCCCTCGGCGACGCAGTTAAGCTAATTCGCTCTGTACCTTCGATCGGGTAGAGCGTCGACGACTCGTTCAGCCACGCCGCGTGCAACGGGCCGAGGTATTCGGGTAGGCCATACACCTCCTGATTGACGTCCGGCTCGATCAAGTGATGAATCGAGCCCGCCTCGAACTCATGCCCGGCCTTTCATCCGTCCGTCTGCATAACTTCCATGACGTATACGCCATAGCGCAGCGAGCGAGATGATCAATGCGGGAGTCGACCTATGTACGGTAGGGGCGGTGCTGGGCCACGTCGACGCGCGCTCGACGAAGCGTTATGCACACCTCGCCACTCAGACTCTCGAAGCGGCCGTGGGAAAGATTGGTCAAGAAATTCCCCACCAAGAAGCGAAAAAGCCGCCTGAGTAGGCGGCTTCAAGCGGCTGTTAGCCTTGTATTCTGGCGGAAAGGGTGGGATTCGAACCCACGGTACGGTATAACCGTACACCGGATTTCGAGTCCGGCGCATTCGACCACTCTGCCACCTTTCCGACTTCTCGAACCGGGTTTCCTCGGCTCACTCACCAAACCGGTCGTTGTTTGGCGAAGCGAAGATTATAGGATAGTCGTCGCGACATTCCAAGCCCCTTTCGCAAAAAAGTTGGAACGTCGCGCCGCTGAACAGGCATCAGCTAGCGGACGCCAGCTCGAGCCGCTCCATCCCGCCCAGATACGGACGCAACACCGTCGGCACCGTCACCGATCCATCGGCGTTTTGGAAGTTCTCGAGCACGGCCACGAGCGTACGCCCCACCGCCAGCCCGGAGCCGTTCAGCGTATGCAACAACTCAGGCTTGCCCTGCGCGTTGCGATAACGCGCCTGCATGCGGCGCGCCTGGAACGATTCGGTATTCGAACAGCTCGAAATCTCACGATAAGTGCTCTGCGCCGGCAGCCACACTTCGAGGTCGTACGTCTTCGCCGCGGAAAAGCCCATGTCGCCCGTGCACAGCGTGATCACGCGATACGGCAATTCAAGCTTCTGCAAGATCGCCTCGGCATGCCCAACCATTTGTTCGAGCGCGTCGTACGACGTCTCGGGCGCGACAACCTGCACCATTTCGACTTTGTCGAACTGATGCTGACGAATCATCCCGCGCGTGTCGCGTCCGTATGAACCCGCCTCCGAACGGAAGCACGGCGAATGCGCCGTCAATTTAATCGGCAAAGCAGCGCCGTCGACGATGCTGTCGCGCACCGTGTTCGTCAGCGAAATCTCGGACGTCGAGATCAAGTATTGCGTCACGACGTTCTCGCCGCCGCCCTTCTCGACGCGGAACATGTCGTCGGCGAACTTGGGCAATTGGCCCGTGCCGTACAGAATCTCCGGGTTGACGATGTACGGCGAATAAATCTCCGTATAGCCGTGCTGCTGCGTGTGCGTGTCGATCATGAACTGCGCAAGCGCGCGATGCAGTCGCGCCATCGGCCCGCGCAGCATCGTGAAGCGCGCACCCGACAGCTTCGCGCCCGTCTCGAAATCAAGCCCGAGCGGGGTGCCCACGTCGACATGATCCTTCACCGCGAAATCGAATTGGCGCGGCGTGCCCCACCGGCGCACTTCCACGTTGTCCTTTTCGTCCTCGCCTGCGGGCACGCTTTCGTGCGGCAAGTTTGGCATTTCCAACAGCAGCTTCGATACACGCGCCTGCACGTCTTCGAGTTGCGCGGCCGACGTCTTCATTTCATCGCCGATTCCACCCACTTCGGCCATCAGCGCCGTCGTGTCCTCGCCCTTGCCCTTCATTGCGCCGATCTGCTTCGACAAGCTGTTGCGCCGCGATTGCAATTCTTCGGTGAGGGTCTGAATGGCGCGGCGTTCGGCTTCGAGCTTTGAAAACGCGGCCACGTCGAGCGTATAGCCGCGAGCGGCGAGGCGCTTCGCGACGCCGTCGAGATCTTTGCGCAGCAACTGGATGTCGAGCATAGCTAGGTACGGTAGGTATCGAGGGGTGAAACGACGATTTTAACGCACCGGCTCTAAGCGCCGTGCGGTCGCCCTAACAATGCAGCCAAAATCGGACGCCGCGCCGCGCATCATTCGTCTTTCGTCTTGTTCTCTCGCCGCCATGCCGCGTCAAGGTCGGCCAATCGCGACAGCTTTTCGCCGATTTTGCCCTCCAAACCGCGTTGCGTCGGCTGGTACCAGTGCGGCTCGCGCATGCCGTCAGGCAGGTACGTTTCGCCCGCCGCATAGGCATCGGGCTCGTCGTGCGCGTAGCGATACTCGTGGCCGTAGCCCAGTTCCTTCATGAGCTTTGTCGGTGCGTTGCGCAGATGCACGGGCACGCCGCGCGAGCGGTCTTTGCCAACGAAGCGCCGCGCTTCGTTGTAGGCGACGTAGCCCGCGTTCGATTTCGGCGCCACGGCCAGGTAGATCACCGCCTGCGCCAATGCCAACTCGCCTTCCGGCGTGCCGAGGCGTTCGAACGTTTCAGCCGCATCGAGCGCGATGCGCGGCGCGCGGGGATCGGCTAAGCCAATATCCTCCCACGCCATGCGCACGATCCGACGTGCCAGATAGCGCGGGTCCGCCCCGCCGTCGAGCATGCGGCAGAACCAATAAAGTGCGCCGTCAGGGTTGCTGCCGCGCACCGATTTATGCAGCGCGCTGATTTGATCGTAGAAGGCATCGCCGCCTTTGTCGAAGCGACGCAAATTCTCCGTCAACGCAGTGGCGATCAAGGCGTCGTCGATGCTCTCCGCTTTCTGCGCCTTCGCCGCGCGCGCGACAATTTCAATGTTGTTCAGCAGCTTGCGCCCGTCGCCGTCGGCAGAGGCAATCAGCGATTCTTTCGCTTCATCGGTCGTCTCGACGCTGCCGAGCGCCGCCAGCGCTCGATCGAGCAGTTCGCGCTGATCGTCGTCGTCGAGGCTCTTGAGCGTGTACACCGCCGCGCGCGACAGCAACGCGCTGTTCACTTCGAACGAAGGGTTCTCCGTCGTCGCGCCGATAAACACGAACAAGCCCGATTCGACGTGCGGCAAGAACGCGTCTTGCTGGCTCTTGTTGAAGCGATGCACTTCGTCGACGAACACAAGCGTGCGCCGCCCGTGCGCGCGATGCGCCTGGGCGAGCTCGACTGCCTCGCGAATATCCTTCACGCCCGAAAGCACGGCGGACAGCGCGATGAACTCGGCATCGAACGCGTTTGCCATGAGCCGCGCGAGCGTCGTCTTGCCGACGCCGGGCGGCCCCCAAAGAATCATCGAATGCGGCTCGCCCGATTCGAACGCCACGCGCAACGGCTTCATCGGCCCGAGCAAATGCTTTTGGCCGATGACGTCGTCGATCGTGCTGGGCCGCAGCCGCTCGGCGAGCGGCATTGCGCCGCGGGTCTCTTCAAACATGGCGTGGTCCCAATCCGATCCGTATCGTGACACCGTGCCCGGCCCAAATGGCACGGGCGCACGGGTGCTAGGCCGAGGCAGCCCCGGCGTCGGGGCGCCTCATTCGCCGATCATCCGTTGATCACGTCGGCGCCTTTGGGCACCGAGAACTTGAACGCGCCCGGTTTCAACGGCGGGTTCTTCTGAATGTTCGAGAACGTGAGCAGCGTCACGTTACCGAACACGTCGTGCAATTCCATCGCCTCGAGATTGCCGTCGCGAAAGCCAATGCCCACGCTCTGAAACTGCGTGTCGCGTGCTTTCGGCGTCAACTCGAGCCAGTCGATACCGCCCTTCACGCCCGCATCGCGCAGCGTGAAGTTCTTATCGAGATCGTTGCTGCCAAAGAGGATCGCCGCCGGGCTCGCACCGAGCGCACCGCCAAGCTTGCGGATCGTGACTTGATTCAAGTCCTTGTCATAGACGTACAGATTGTCTCCATCGGCTTGCAGCACCTGCATGTAAGGCTTCTCGTACGTCCAGATGAACTTGCCGGGGCGCGCGAATTCGAACGTGCCGCTCGAGGTACCGCCGACCGTCGGCACGACCGAGCCGCTTGCCGGCGCATTCTTCGGCGGCGCTTTGACTTCACGCTGGACGAAGTCGCCCCGTGCCGACTTCACCTGCGCGACGAACGCCTTTAACTGCTCGGCGCCGCTCGCGAAAGCGGCTGGCGCCGAAACCAGCAGCGCCGCGCCAAGCGCGGTCGTGCCCAGGCTGCGCGCAAGCGCGCGCCAAGCGGCGCCGACGCGGTTCGCGCGAGGCGATTGCAACCGGGAAGACGGCGAGCGAGCGCCGAGTCGGAACGAATACTGCGTCAAATTCAAGATGACTCTCCGTGATGTATCGGAAAACACGCGCGGCGATGACCACCATAGCGACCATAGCCGTCATAGCGTCACAGCGGCAACAGCGGCGAAAGCACCGAGATGCGCCGGCCAGCGCAGTGGTCAATCGCCTTCGCGCGACGGGACGAGAATCTCGCGATTGCCGCTGGACGACATCGCCGAGACGAGCCCCGATTGCTCCATTTGTTCGAGCAGCCGAGCCGCCCGGTTATAGCCGATGCGCAGATGACGCTGCACGAGCGAAATCGATGCGCGCCGATTCTTGACGACGACCTCGACGGCCTGATCGTAGAGCGGATCGGATTCGCCGTTCGCCTCGCCGCCGCCGGCCGCCGAGCCTTCGTCGCCCTCGCCCGCCAGGCCGCCTTCGAGCAAGCCTTCGACATAATTGGGCTCGCCCTGCTCCTTGAGCTTTTCGACGACGCGGTGCACTTCATCGTCGGAGACGAACGCGCCGTGCACGCGCACGGGCAAGCCCGAGCCGGGCGGCAGATAGAGCATATCGCCCATGCCGAGCAGCGATTCGGCGCCTTGCTGATCGAGGATCGTGCGCGAATCGATCTTGGACGAGACCTGGAATGCCATGCGCGTCGGCACGTTCGCCTTGATGAGACCGGTGATGACGTCGACCGACGGGCGCTGCGTGGCAAGAATCAAATGAATGCCGGCCGCGCGCGCCTTTTGCGCGATCCGCGCGATCAGCTCCTCGACCTTCTTGCCGACGACCATCATCAAGTCGGCCAACTCGTCGATGACGACGACGATGTGCGGCAAGCGCGTGAGCGGCTCGGGCGCTTCAGGGGTCAAGCTGAACGGATTGGGCAGCTTCTCTTCGCGTTTGGCCGCCTCGTCGATCTTGTTGTTGTAGCCGGCCAAGTTGCGCACGCCGAGCTTGCTCATGAGCTTGTAGCGGCGCTCCATCTCGGCGACGGCCCAATTGAGCGCATGGCCGGCTTGGCGCATGTCGGTCACGACAGGGCACAGCAGATGTGGAATCCCCTCGTACACGCTCATTTCGAGCATCTTCGGGTCGATGAGGATCATGCGGACATCTTCGGCGCTCGCCTTGTAAAGCAGCGAGAGGATCATCGCATTGATGCCCACCGATTTGCCCGAGCCCGTCGTACCGGCCACGAGCAAGTGCGGCATCTTCGCCAAATCGGCGCAGACGGGGTTACCCGCGATGTCTTTGCCCAGGCCCATCGTCAACTTCGACGACCCGGCCGCATACACCTCGGAGCCGAGAATTTCCGAGAGGCGCACCGTCTGGCGCCGCTGGTTCGGCAGCTCGAGGGCCATGAAATTCTTGCCCGGGATCGTTTCAACAACGCGGATGGAGACGAGCGACAGCGAACGCGCGAGGTCCTTCGCAAGACCGACGATCTGGCTGCCCTTCACACCCGTGGCCGGCTCGATTTCGTAGCGCGTGACGACGGGCCCGGGGTAGGCCGCGACAACGCTGACATCGACGCCGAAATCCTTGAGCTTCTTCTCGATCAGGCGCGAGGTGAACTCGAGCGTATCGGCCGGAATCGTCTCTTGCGCGGCCGGCGCCGGATCGAGCAGCGCGATCGGCGGCAGCATCGAATCGCCAGGAAGATCGGCGAACAGCGGCACCTGCTTTTCCTTTTCGACGCGCTCGGACTTCGGCGGTGCCGTCACGGGCGGCACAATCATTACGGGCTCGTGATCTTCCAAGCGCACACGGCTTTTCTCGACCTTGCCCTCGCGCTTGACGGCCGCTTGCTCGCCGAGCTTGCGATCGCGCCCCGCCTCGCGCCGCAACTTGGCGAACGTGACGGCCGAGATGATCGAATCGCCGGCGCGCTCGGCCACCGACAACCACGAGAACCGGAAATAGAGCGACAAGCCGATCGCCAGTGCTAGCAGGAGCGCGAGGGTGCCGCCCGTGAAGCCGAGCGCATGCGAGACGCCGCGCGCGACGGCATCGCCGACGATTCCGCCCGGCGCGCGCGGCAACGGGACGCGCAGCGACCACATCCGCAGCGCTTCGATACCGTCGCTCGCGAGCAGCACGAGCACGAACGAGAAGGCGTCGGCGATCCACGCGCCGTCGCGCGGCGCATCGTCCTCCATTGCGCCGTGCAGGTTCAATCGACGATAGTTCGCGGCGATGCGGCGCACGAGCAGCACCACCCACCAATAGGTGGATAGGCCGAAGAGCAGCAGCGCGATGTCGGAGGTCCAGGCGCCGACGCGGCCGGCCCAATTGGAGATGCGATCGACTTGCGCGGCGTGCGTCCAGCTCGGGTCGTGCCGGCTGTAGCTGACGAGCGCCATCACGAGGAACACGCAAAGCGCGACCTGCAAGATCCAGCGAATTTCGGTGAAAAGGCGCGACATGCGATGCGGTAACGCTTGCGCAGGCGCCGAATAGGGAGCTTTGGCCATGAATCCGTAGCAGCGTGGCGGGCAAAACCCGCCAGGAGATCGATGCGGGCTATTGTAAACGTTGCGTCGCGCGGCAGGCTGTAAATGACCGTAACGGCGCCCAAAGGATCCAAAAACTGCAAAAGGCGCAGGCGAACAGCACAGCGTGGAAGGCACGACCGATTCGAGCGCCTGCAATCGCGCTCAATACCTCAATGCTATGGCGGCGATTGAACCTGCCATCAGCGACGCGGCGAGCGGCCCTTTATAATGGCGCACGTATGCCCAACTTACGTGACAGTGCTGGTGCCGGCAACAGTGGCAGTGCGCTCGCGGTTCGCGCCGGCGCGGCAAGCACATCCACCGGGCAGCTCCCTTGCGGCATCTTTCTTACGGAACGAACAATCATGTCCACGCGCAAACACGCCAAAGTGCTCATTCTCGGTTCCGGCCCAGCCGGTTATACGGCCGCCGTCTATGCCGCGCGCGCGAATCTGTCTCCGGTACTCGTCACGGGCTTGGCCCAGGGCGGCCAACTGATGACGACGACCGACGTCGAGAACTGGCCGGCCGATGCCAACGGCGTGCAAGGCCCCGAGCTCATGCAGCGATTCCTCGAGCACGCCGAGCGCTTCAACACCGAGATCGTGTTCGACCACATTCATACGGCCAAGCTCGCCGAGAAGCCGATTCGACTCATCGGCGATTCGGGCGAATACACCTGCGATTCCCTGATCATCGCGACGGGCGCCTCGGCCCAATACTTGGGCCTGCCGTCCGAGGAAGCCTTCTCGGGACGTGGCGTATCGGCCTGCGCCACCTGCGACGGCTTCTTCTATAAGAAGCAGCACGTGGCTGTCGTCGGCGGGGGCAACACGGCCGTCGAAGAAGCGCTGTATCTGGCCGGCATCGCAAGCAAAGTCACCGTCATTCACCGCCGCGACAAGTTCCGCGCCGAACCGATCCTCATCGACCGTCTGCTCGAAAAGGAGAAGGAAGGCATCGTCGAGATCAAATGGAACCACGTGCTCGATGAAGTCACGGGCGACGATTCGGGCGTGACGGGCGTGCGCGTCAAGCACACGCAAACGGGCGAGACGAGCGACGTCGCGCTGCAAGGCGTGTTCATCGCGATCGGCCACAAGCCGAATACCGACATCTTCGAAGGCCAGCTCGAGATGAAAAACGGCTACATCATCACGAACGGCGGCTTGAGCGGCAATGCCACGGGTACGAGCATGCCGGGCGTGTTCGCGGCCGGAGACGTGCAAGATCACATCTATCGCCAAGCAATCACGAGCGCCGGCACGGGCTGCATGGCCGCGCTCGACGCGCAGCGCTACCTCGAAAGCGTGCACGAGCTGCATCAAGATCATGTGATGAGCGCCGAAGCCGACCGGTAAAATAGCGACCGTCGGCACCGCTCGGCGCTAAAGGTCGCTTAAGGCCGAGCGCCTTCGGATTCAAAAGAGGGCCGCGGCCGCCAAGCCGGCGGCCCTTTTTTGCGCCATGCGCCGCGTGCGTTGCGCTCGCGCAGAGCGCGATCCGCCGCCTTCGTCTCCGTTTTTCAAGCAGTCGTCGCAAGTCACCATGTCAAAGAATCGTTCCCGTCCGAGCGAGACCCAGCGCCCCGTGGCCGGTGCGCGCGCAACCGGTCTCGCCGATCTTGCCAAGCTGCGCAACGCGCTCAAGCAAGACGCGCAGCAGCGCGAACACGAGCGGATCGCGGCGGCCAAGGCCGCGCGCGAAGCTGCCGCCGACGCCGACTTGTTCCGGCGCGAAGTCGGTCACGTCGCGCCAATCGCCGCCGCGGCACGCGCCGTCCACGGCCGCACGCCGCCCGACGCGCTGCCGCTGCAAACGCGGCTCGACGAGCAAGCCGTGCTCAGCGAAGCGATCTCCGACGAATTCGATCCCGAAGTCCTGCTCGACACCGACGAGTCGCTGTTCTATTGCCGCCCCGGCATCAGCCATGAAGTCGTGCGCAAGCTGCGGCGCGGCCATTGGATCGTGCAGGCGCAACTCGATCTGCATGGCATGCGCCGCGACGAGGCGCGCGAGGCGCTGGCCGATTTCATCCGCGAGACCGTCAAGCGCGGGCTGCGCTGCGTGCGCGTGATTCACGGCAAAGGGCTGGGCTCGGCCGGCAAGGAACCCGTGTTGAAGGGCAAGGTGCGCGCATGGCTCGTGCAAAAAAACGAAGTGATTGCGTTTTGCCAGGCCCGGCCGAACGACGGCGGCGCGGGTGCCGTCCTCGTGCTGCTGCAGCCGAGTCCGACCCGCCCCGGCTTGTTGCGCCCCGAGAGAGGGCCCGGCAGTGCATCCTAGACTCACCTTCGCGCTGGCGATCATCGAAGGGGTCGCGATCCTGGCCTATGCGTTCTCCGGTTTCATCGAGGCGCGCAAGCATCGGCTCGATGCCGTCGGCACATTCCTCGTCGCGCTGGCGACGGCGTTCGGCGGCGGCACCGTGCGCGATGTGCTGCTCGAGAAACGGCCGTTCTATTGGGTCGAGCATGAAGTTTACGTCGTCGTGATCTTCGTGCTGTCGCTCTTCGCGCCGATCGTGCTGCGAATGGCTTCGCGTCTATTCAACGAACGTGCCCTGCTCGTAGCCGATGCGATCGGCCTCGGGCTGTTCAGCATCTCGGGCACGTCGATCGCGCTGGACGCGAACATGCCCGCATTCATCGCCGTGATGATGGGCGTCGTGACAGGCGTATTCGGCGGCATCATCCGCGATGTCGTCTGCAACGAAATGCCGCTCTTGCTGCGCGACTCCCGCCCCTATGCGACGTGCGCCTTCGCCGGTTGTTGGCTCTATCTGCTGCTCGACCATCTGCAAGTCGATTCGGTCTACAGCGTCATCGCCGCAAGTGCCTTCATCCTCATGGCACGGCTTGTTACTTTCAAGTTCAACGTGCGCCTGCCGCATTAACTTCTCGCATTAACTTCTCGCTTCAAGCCCCGCGCTCTCGGCTACCAGGACACCGTATCGCTGAGCGCGAGATTGCCCGATGCGGGCGTCGTCATCGAGCGATTGCCGCCGCCCGGCAAGTTCTCCCATGTCACGGTACCGTCGGCGTTCTTGCGGTAGTACTTGTATTGCACCGCAGTGCTCGCCGGCAAATCGACCGTGTTCTTCCACACGGGATAGCTCGACGGATCAACGGGTAGCCCGAGATTCGTATTCCAGTTGCCGAGCGCGGCGCTATTGCCCGCGACATACATGTATTGGCCCAGTTGCGTGTTGGCGGTCACATTGACCGAGACGCCCACTTGCCCGTCGGCGGGCGGCACGACACAGTTGCTGTAGCGCGCGCAGACGATCGATGGAATATCGACGACTTTCCCCGCTTGGATCGACGCCAGCAAGCTGATGTACTCACCCATCGCCCAATTGAGCGGCGCCATTGATTTCGTCGGCAAGCCCACCGTATAGGACGACGGCGTCGTGACCTGCCAGCCGCCCGGCAGTGTCGCCGTGTTCGGCCAGATCTGCTCGGGGATGAAGCCCTCTGGCGTCGCATAGGCCTTCAGCGCGTTCAGATACGCCGTGCCGTTGCTACCCAGGCCCGTACTCGCGATCGTGTACATGCCGCGCTCGGCCGTGAAAATCGGCCAGAGCCGGCCCACTCCCGTACCGTCGAAGTCGCTGCCGTCGTTGTGCTCGCCGTAGCCGTCGAAGTTGTAGCGGAACCATGCAGGATGGCCGTTCACCGTTTGCTTGACCGCAGAATCGTAAGCGGACAATGTATTCGCGATGGTCGCATCGTTCGGCCCCTTCACACCCATACGCACGAGTTCGAGAAAACCGCCGTCCACCACGGCGCGTTCGTCTTGCGTGCCGCCTCCGTTTTTTACCGTGAATGTCTGCCCCGAATCGGGCCCTGAACTCGGGTTATAGACCTGGGGCCCCGCCCCCGCGCCGCTCATGTTCGCCGGGTTGATGCGGATGTAGTAATGGCCGTTGCCGTAGGGGCCTGTGTTCGTATAGGTCCAACCGGCGACGTTTTGCTGCCAGTAGTCGGCGGCGGCCAGATAGTTCGCCGCGCGCGTCGTGTCGCCGTTTGCCAGCGCGATCTGCGAGGCGGCGACGAGCCCGGCGATCTCAGCGGCGATCGTCGACGGCGAATAGCCGGAGTCTTCCTCCCAGCGGTCTTGGTACGTCCACGGGCCCGTCGCAAGAATGAAATCGGCCGTCGCGCGAATGTTCGACCATTGCGGGTTATAGACGCTGGGCCCGAGCCGCCATGCGAGCAGGATGGGCATCGCTTGTTCGTCCATCTGCGTGCCCTGCCAATACTGCACGCCGCTGACCCACGCGTTTTGCGGGAAGCGTCCCACGCGGCTATAGCCTTGCGCGCAGCCCGAGGCGTTGTACTCGGCGGTGCCGCAGTTGCTCTTTTGCTGCAGCGTATTGAACAAATAGCCGACGACTGCCGTTGCCGTCGAGGTATCTCCAGCCGTAATCAGCGCGTTGGCAAACTTGAACAGGTCGCGCGACCACACGAGGTGATAGCCGCCGCTGTTGCTGTCGCCCTGCGATCCGCCCCACGGCGTCCCGATGCCGGCGATCATCGCCCCGTTGCTTTTGTCCTGCATCGTCTTGAGCGTCATCGCGGCAAGGTAGTACTCGTTGTCGGCCGTTCCGTTTTGCGTGGACAGACCGGCCGCGTAGGTATGCCACGCGTTGTCGTACTGCGTGCGCAGGCCATCGAGGTTATCGTCGAGCGTGGCATTCGCCGTACTCATCGCAATGGCGGCCGATGTGCTGCCGAATGAGAGGACGACGTCGAACGAGACACGCGTCGCGCTGCTGCCTCCAAAATCGACCCACCCCATCTGCGCGACGTTGCCGTTCGTCGCCGATGAATAGGTCCAATCCATCGTCTTGTCGGACGACGAGCCGCCGAGCAGATCGGTCCACCCGTCGCTTTGCCCTTCGAACCCATTCGAGACCATTGCCGTACCGTTCTGCACTTTCCACGGCAGCGAAGCGGCGAGCGCCGAGTAGCGCGTGTTGTGGTCGCCCACCAGCATCACGCGGCCGTTCGATGCCATGGCCGTCGTGGCCGTATTGTTCGAACCGGCATTGTCGAGGTGCGGCTTGAACAGCAGATACACGTTGTAATTGCCCACCGTCGTGCCATTCAGCGCCTGAAACGTCACGCGCTCGATCAGCGAATTGCGCGTGGGATCGGCATAGACGATCTTCGTGATCTGCCAGTTGTGCGCGGCATCGCCTGTCGCGACTTGCCAGCTCATTGTGCGGGCATCGGTCTGCACGGCCGAATAGGGCTGTAGCTTTTCCTCGTCGATGAAGGTCTTGGCCGTATCGCCGACGAGAAATTGCAGATCGACCGATTCGGTCGTATCGAGAACGGGGTAGTAGACCTCTGAGACGATGCCGCGATACCCCGTGAAATAGAGCGAGGACGCGGGGCTGCCCACGGCGGTGCCCAAAAATGACTTTTGCGACGGCCCATGAACAGCGGCGGCGCCCGGATTGCCGAATGCCTCGCCAAGCGTCGTGGCATGAGCCATGCCGATGAGCAGCACAGCGGCTGCCGCTGCGGCCACATGTAGAACGGTTCTCGGTTTCACGGCCCTCTTCCCTCTCGTATCAAAGTTGTCGCGCGACGTGCCCGAGCGTTCCGAATGCCGATGGAGAAAGGGAGGCGCGTCGTCGATCACCGGCCGCTTGCGCTCGACCGGGTCTTGCCGAACTACTCGAAAGCAGACGAAGCAAAAAAATCGAACAACTAATTAGGCATGCTAAGCAACTCCCCGCGCCGGCGGACGCATGGCGATCGATCGCGATCGGCGAGGAGATTGAAGCGGAGCGGAGCGGAAGCGGAAACGGAAACGGAAAGGAAGAAAACAGACAGGGCAACGCGGGGCGCCTGAAGCGCCCCGCTGGGGTCGTACCGTGCCGCGCTTAGGCGATGCGCGCTTCGGTCGACGGATCGAACAACACGGCCTTGGAGACATCGGCGAGCAGCGTCATGCTTTGCTGCGCTTGCGGGTTCGAAGCCGGGTGCACACGGCTTACGGTACGCTTGCCGTTGATCTGCGCGAAGACGAGCGTGTCCGGACCCGTCGGCTCGATCACATCGACGTTCACCTTCAACGGCTGCAGATCGCTGCTGTTGGCATCGTGCGCGCCCCGCGCATCGGTCAAGCGCTCGGGACGCAGACCAAGAATGACTTTTTGCCCAATGTGCGCCTTCACGCGGCTCCCTTCAAACGGCAGCTTCAAGGCACCGCGCTCGACGCCCGTATCGATTTCCATGCCGACACCCGCGCCCTGCTCAACGAGCTTGCCTTCGATGAAGTTCATCGGCGGCGCGCCGATAAAGCCGGCAACGAACAGATTCGACGGCGAATCGTAGATTTCTTGCGGCGCACCGAACTGCTGAACGATGCCGTCCTTCATGACCGCGATGCGATCGCCGAGCGTCATGGCTTCGATCTGATCGTGCGTGACGTAGACGATCGTGGTGCCCAAGCGTTGATGCAGCAGCTTGATCTCCGAGCGCATCTCGATCCGCAGTTTCGCATCGAGATTCGAAAGCGGCTCGTCGAAGAGGAACATCACCGGGTCGCGCGCCAGTGCGCGGCCCATGGCCACGCGCTGACGCTGACCGCCCGATAGTTGGCCGGGCTTACGGTCAAGCAAGTGGTCGATTTGCAGCATCTGCGAGACGCGATCGACGATTTGCGCCTGTTCTTTCTTCGGCACCTTGCGGATGTTCAAGCCGAACGAGATGTTATCGCGCACCGTCATCGACGGATAAAGCGCATATGACTGGAACACCATCGCGATGTCGCGATCTTTCGGCGAAAGGTTGTTGACGACCTTGCCGTCGATGCAGATCTCGCCCTTGGTGACCGTCTCGAGGCCGGCAATCATGTTGAGCAGCGTCGACTTCCCGCACCCGGAGCCGCCGACGAGAATCAAGAACTGACCGTCCTCGATTTCGATGTCGACGCCCTTCAGGACGGGCACGCCGTTCGGATAGGTCTTGTATACGTCGCGGATGGAAAGGCTTGCCATGCTGAAATCCTTTAATCTGCTGTGCTGCTTTCGAATATACGATCCGCTACGAGGCTTCGCTGCGGCGCTATCGACGCGCCGCGCCCTGCGAAACGTCCAATCAGCCCTTCACCGCGCCCGCCGTCAAGCCGCGCACGAAATAGCGGCCGGCGATGACGTAGACGAGGAGCGTCGGCAGTGCCGCGATAATCGCCGCGGCCATGTCGACGTTGTATTCCTTCACACCCGTCGACGTATTCACTAGGTTGTTCAGCGCCACCGTGATCGGCATCGAATCGACGCCCGAGAACACGATCCCGAACAGGAAGTCGTTCCAAATCTGCGTGAATTGCCAGATGACGCAGACCATGAAAATCGGCAGCGAAACGGGCAGCAAGATGCGCGTGAAGATCATGAAGAAGCCTGCGCCGTCGATGCGCGCCGCCTTCACGAGTTCAGC
>CAYRLJ010000043.1:0-16012 GCA_964425025.1 uncultured Burkholderia sp.
AGCGGGGGCACGATCTTTCTCGACGAGATCACCGAGATGCCTTCCGAGTTGCAGGTTAAATTTCTGCGGGTGCTCGAGACAGGCATGTTCATGCGCGTTGGCACGACCAAGGAAATCGAGACCGACGTGCGCGTCATCGCGGCGACGAACCGCGATCCCGAAGAGGCCGTGCTCGAGGGCAAGCTGCGGCTCGACCTCTATCACCGGCTCAATGTGTTCCCGATCAGCCTGCCGCCCCTGCGCGACCGCGGCAACGACGTGTGGCTTCTCGCGCAAGCGTTTCTCGATGAGCTCAACGAGCGTCACGGTTCGACCAAGCACTTCCCGCCGGCAGTGCGAGACATGATGCTGTCGTACCCGTGGCCAGGCAACGTGCGCGAACTGAAGAACTACGTGCAGCGCGCGTTCATCATGGCCGCGCACGATGCGGACAGCACGGCTGCGGTGCCGCTGCAAATTTCGTTGTCCAAGCCGTCGACAGGCACGGCGGTGACAATTCCGTTCGGCACCTCGCTCGCCAGCGCTGACCGCCAGCTGATTCTCGCCACGCTCGAGCAGTGCGGCGGCGTCAAGACGCGCGCGGCCGAAATCCTCGGCATTAGCTTGAAGACGCTCTACAACCGGCTCGTCGAGTACGGTGAAGATGCGAAAGCGGCGACGAGCGAGACCGATACGGCCGGCGAGACCGGTGAGGCCACGGCCGGTAACTGAATCGAGTCATGCCCATTTAGTAGGCTCGGTCGCGCGCCAGTGCGACCGGCCCGCCGCGGGTGGCTGGCAAAAAATCGCCAGAGGTGGCAAAAGACTTGCTCGGCAGCATGGCTGATGACATCGCTTGCTCGAGGAGGTGCCGTTCGATGCCCGCATCACGCTCCATGCCGTTTCATCTGCACACGCCCGAACCCGATCCAGTGGCGCCTCCCCCGAAGGACCCGCCGCCACCGGAGCCGGGGCCTGTCCCCGAGCGCGATCCACCGGAGCCGCAACAACCGCCGATCGGCGACCCGCCTCCTGTGCCGGGGGACATGCCGCCCATGCACTGATCCCCCGTATTTGGCGTGGCACGTACCGGTTACAAAATCTGACGCAATTGTTACCGCGCGTTTGATCGTTCGGCGTCCTAAACTTCTATCGAAAGTGCTTTGCCTGCCCGGGCATCCGCCTGCTCTTGGAGTTGATATCCATGAGACACCCCGCGTTGCGGCGCTCTGCGCGCCATTCGCAGAAGCGAGAAGCGAAGAACGGTGGCGGGTTTCCCGCTGCATCGTCACCGTCGCAAGATCCGTCAGGACAGAACCGCACCGCCCCCGGTGCACCGCCCGACGGCGAACATAATCAAGGCGGTGCTCGCGCTGAGGGGCTCGACTATCAGCGCGATCTAGGCTCCGAACAGGACGCTTAGAGACAGCATCCCGTTGGGTCCGCGTGCGTCGCTACGCATGCGGTGCGCGCGCGTGCGTCCGCCGCATGCGCGCCCAGCATCCGTATCGCGCCGTCGGCACGCGCGCGCTTCGCCTCGCCGGCGAAGTGCGTGCTCGTATTCGAACGGTCGCGTCCATTCCATGAATGTCAGGCGCATTGCCTATCCGCCGGACGCGGCACGCCCCTTGCATACCTAGGGCAGCAGCGGCGAGATGGTTCGCCGCGCAAGAGAACGCCAACCGAAGAGGTGGAACCCCAATGAGCAGACTTATCGTGGTGTCAAACCGCGTCGCGCCGACGCAGGAGGGCCGCCCTGCGGCGGGGGGACTTGCGATCGGTGTGCTGGACGCACTAAAGGAAACGGGTGGCGTCTGGTTCGGATGGAGCGGAGAGATCGTCGGAGAATCGCACCCGCCGGTGACCGAAAAGCAAGGCAACGTCACCTACGCAACGGTCGGTCTCACACGACGCGATTATGATCAGTACTACAGAGGATTTTCGAACGCGACGCTTTGGCCGACGTTCCATTACCGCACCGACTTGTCGCGCTACGACCGGCAAGAATATGCCGGCTACCTGAGAGTCAACGAGACGCTCGCCAAGCAGTTGAAGGCGATGCTGCAGCCTGACGACATCATTTGGGTGCACGACTATCATCTTCTGCCGTTCGCGCGGGCGCTGCGTGAACTTGGCGTGAGCAACCCGATCGGCTTTTTCCTTCACATTCCCTTTCCGGTGCCGGAGATGTTGCGCACCGTGCCGCCGCATGAGGAACTCGTCAAGGCGATGTGCAGTTACGACGTGCTTGGCTTCCAGACGCAGGCGGATCGCCAATCATTTGCCGATTACATCGAGCGTGGCGGCTTCGGCACCGCGAGCGATGACGGCATGATCCACGCATTCGGCCGCGTGCTGAAGGTGGGTGCATATCCAATTGGGATTTATCCCGACGCCATCGCAAAGGCCGCGCAGCAATTCTCCGATCGTAAGCCGGTGGGTACACTGCGCGACGCGATGCGCGGGCGCAAGATCATTATGAGCGTCGATCGTCTCGACTATTCGAAGGGCCTCGTCGAGCGCTTTCAGGCATTCGAGCGCTTGCTGCTCGGCACCCCGCATTGGCATGGCCGTGTCTCGCTCGTGCAGATTGCTCCGCCGACGCGCTCGGACGTGCAGACCTACCAACGGATCCGGCAAACGCTGGAAGGCGAAGCGGGCCGCATCAACGGGCGGTTCGCGCAACTCGATTGGACGCCGATTCAATATTTGAACCGCAAATACGAGCGCAATTTATTGATGGCGCTGTTCCGCCTTTCGCAAGTGGGCTACGTCACGCCGCTGCGCGATGGGATGAATCTCGTTGCTAAGGAGTACGTAGCATCGCAAGATCCGGAAGATCCGGGCGTGCTGGTGCTGTCGCAGTTTGCCGGAGCCGCGGAACAATTACCCGGTGCGCTGGTTGTCAATCCATTCGATTTGACGCAGATGGCCGAAGCGCTTGAGCGGGCGCTGTCCATGCCGCTCGCGGATCGCAAAGCGCGGCATACCGATATGATGGCGCAACTGCGCTCGGGCGATCTGTCCACGTGGCGCGATGCATTCCTGGATGACCTGCGGCACGTGACGACGGCGGCATCCGTAACACGCAACGCCGTGAAACTGGCCGACATCGCCGCTTGATGTCGCATCGAGCATAAACAAAGACAAAGTGGCCGGCGCTGTCGCCGGCCACTTTTTGTTGTACTTCTATTTCCTCCGCCGCTACGCTTGCCGGCGCAGTTGCGCCGGCGGTACTTTGAGGAGATTGCGATATTTAGCGACTGTTCGGCGTGCGACGATCATGCCCTCTTGCGAGAGCATTTTCGCGAGCGCGACGTCCGACAACGGATTGCGTACGTCCTCTTGATCGATCATCTCCTTGATCAGCGCGCGCACCGCGGCGGCGGAACAACGGCCGCCTGTTTCGGTCGCGAGCTCGCGGGGGAAGAAGTGACGAAACTCGAAGATGCCGCGCGGCGTGGCCATGTACTTGTTGCTCGAGGCGCGCGAGACGGTCGATTCATGAAGCCCGAGCTCTTCCGCGAGCTTGCTCAGCACGAGCGGTTTAAGCGCGATTTCGCCGTAATCGAAGAACGCCTTTTGATATGACACGATGCACTGCGCGACACGCTGAATCGTCGTGAAGCGCTGCTCGGCGTTACGCAGTAGCCAGCGCGCTTCCTGCAACTGTTGCCCCAGCGGCGAGCCGGCGCCGCCCGATTGCGCGAACAATTCCGCGTAGACGCGGTGAATTCGTGCGCGCGGGAGCACGGCCGGATTGATTGCGGCCACCCAGCGCCCCTTCGCGCGGCGGACGATGACATCAGGGATGACGTAGTTGTCGTCGGCGCGGGAATAGTATTGGCCTGGCTTCGGATCGAGTCGCCTGACGAGCGCGCACGCCTTGCGCAGTTCTTCCGCCGAACAGCCGAGCTGCTTTTGCAGTTCGGCATGTTCGCGTCGGGCGAGCCGTTCGAGATGATGTTCGACGATCTCACGCGCCGCCGCGCGCCCTGGCGTGTCGGACGACATCACGTCGAGTTGCAGGCTCAAACATTCGGAAAGCGAGCGAGCGCCGACGCCGGGGCGATCGAGCGTTTGCACGAGCCGCAGCCCCACGCGCAATTCTTCTTCGGTGAGCGGCGGATCGGCTTCGAATTCGCCTGCGAGTTCGTCGAGGTCCTCGCGCATGTAGCCGTCGTCGTCGAGCGCCTCGATGATGATCTGTGCAGCCGCGCGGTCGCGCTCGTTCAGCGGATACAACTGGAGCAGGCTATGCAGGTGCTCGTGCATCGTCGGCTGCGCATGCGCCCAAGCGCCTGGATCGGCATCATCGGAATCGCCATTGTTGCGCGAGGCGCCGCGCGTCGTCCAATCTTGGCCGAAATCGCCGATCGGATCGTCGCCCGGGGCTGCCGTCGTCGCATCGACGCTCGACAGGCCTTCGTACGAATCGACGGTTTCCGTCGCCTGCGGTGCATCTGCCGCGCTCCCGGGCTGCGGCTCGGCGCCGTCGCCGTCATGCGCGCCTTTCGCCGCCGTTTCGGGCTCTTCGACGATCGGATCGTCGTATTCGAGGAATGGGTTGTTGTCGAGTGCTTGCCGTAGCTCGTGCTGAAACTCCAGCGAGGACAGCTGCAGCAACCTTACCGATTGTTGCAAGCGCGGCGTCAGTGCCACATGTTGTTTGCTGCGCAGTTCAAGAGTCGGTGGCATGGCGGAAAGTCCCAATTGGAATGGTCTCGGCTTTTAAAGCAATGCCTATACCAGCTGTTGCTGCACGGGCAACGAGGACGATTGGGCCCCGCACGAAGCGTGCCGCGACCACGCGTTCGCGGCAGCTTTTACAGGTGCCGTGCAAAAGCGCGGCGGGCATTGTTGCGAGCGCGCAAAGCCGTCCCTAATAGGATGCTTCGCAAATACCGGGATGAAGGCACGCGGTTTGCAGAGGAGACCTTGCGAGTGGGAACACGGGTCGGTACCCCTTCCCGGGTTGCTCGTCAAATCCGGCAATTCCTTCCATCTTTGAGCAGGAGAAACTATGAAAGCGCTCCCATTACTCAAAATCGCCGCCGTTGTGGGTTCTCTGACGCTTGCCGCCGGTGTGACGGCCCAAACAATGGGATCGTCCGGCGCCTCGTCCACATCCAGCGCGTCGGCCCCATCGGCGAGTTCAGAATCGCTAGGTCAACACATCAGCGACGGCACCGTCACGACTAAAGTGAAGGCCGCGCTGATGGCGGCAAAGGACGTCAAGTCCACCCATATCCATGTCAAGACCCGGCGCGGCACGGTTTGGCTGACCGGTACAGTGCCGACGAGCGATGAAAAAACGCGGGCTCAAGATGTTGTCTCCGGCATCGACGGCGTCCATGCCGTAAAGAACCGCCTGAAGGTAAGCGGTTCGGAGTGACGCGCTGCGGCAGAAGTGCAGTGCCGCGGAACACGCTCGCCGGCGCGACGCGTCATGGCGATAGCGCGGGATGTTGCGCACGTAAGCGCATCAAGCTCACGACCGATGCCACGCCTGCGACGGCAGCCGCAACGGCGAGCGCGACTGTCGGTCCATCATGTGGCGAGACGCCGAAGATGAGCGCGACGAGTGCCGCCCCGACAGTCTGACCGGTGAGTCGCGCGGTGCCGAGCATGCCGCTCGCACCGCCGCTGCGCTCGCGCGGAGCCGCTGCCAACATTTGCCGGTTGTTGGGCGACTGGAAGATTCCAAAGCCGGCGCCACACAGTGCCATGCGCCATGTGATGGCGAACACGCTCGGATGCGCGCCCATCGTAGCCAGTAGGACGAGGCCGATCGTCAGGGCCATGAGCCCGACGCCACCAAGGATCCCGGCCGAATACCGATCGGAGAGCACGCCCGCGATCGGTGCGGCAAATACGATCACGAACGGCCAAGGCGTAATCAGTAATCCCGTTTGCACTTGGTCGAAGCCGAGGACGTTTTGAAACAGAAACGGTAGCGACACATAGGCCAACATCTGCGCGCAAAACGAGCAGACCGACGTCGCGATCGAAAGCGCGAAGATCGGGATCTTGAGCAAATCGATCGGCAGTAAGGGCGCGGGTCGCGTCAATTGACGCCGCACGAACAAGTAGCCGACGCCGATGAGCGCTAGCGCCTGGACGATGAGCCAGCCGGCCGCTTCGCCGTGACCGAGCCCATCGATCGTGAAAATCAGCAGACCGAACACAATCGCGTTCATCACTGCGCTGAGGTAATCGTATGGTGCGTCATGGCCGGGGTTCGTCGGCAACGCGCGCATCGCGCCGATCACGGCGACGATGCCGATCGGCACGTTGATCGCGAACAGCCACGGCCAAGAGGCAACTGACAACACGGCCGAGGCGACGGTGGGCCCGAGAGCGGAGGAAACCGCGACGACCATCGCGTTGATCGCTACGCCGCGTCCGAGCCTATTGGCCGGATAGATCGTGCGCACGAGCGCCGTGTTGACGCTCATGATGCCCGCGGCGCCAAATCCCTGAACCACGCGCACCAGCGCGAGCGCCGTCAGGGAGCCCGAAAGCGCGCAGGCGAGCGAGGCGACGGTGAACAGCGCGAGCCCCGCCGTGTAGACGCGCCGGTAACCGATGCGATCGCCGAGCGAGGCGAGCGGCAACAGCGAAATCGTAATGGATAGTTGGTAGGCGTTGACGACCCAGATCGAGGCCGAGGCACTGGCCTGGAGTTCGCGAGCGATGGTCGGTAAAGCGACGTTGGCGATAGCGCCGTCTAGCACGGCGAGCGTGATGCCTAGCGCGATGACGACGATCGCCCAATAGCGCTGAGGGACGGGAATGCCGTGTTCTGCTTCCATTCGGGGGAGAGTCGGGTTTGCCAACAAGCGGGGACGATCCCCCGCATTTTAAGCGCGCAACCCTTGATGCGCTTAGAGGCGCCTCGTCGCGGCGGCGGGCGGATTCGGTTGCGTCCGCAACGATAATGCCCACGCGCCGTGCGAGCGAGGGCTTACTTCATTTCGTAGAGGCCCGTGTAGGTAACCGAGTCGATCTCGTTCAGATGGGTCATGAAGCGAGCGACGGCGTTCGTCGTGTCCGGCGTCACCGGCAAATGCTCGACCTTGAGGGCGTGGAGCCGGAAGATGTAGCGATGGGGCTTATCCCCGCGTGGCGGCGCCGCGCCGCCGAAGCCTTGCGTGCCGTAGTCGTTGCGCAGTTGGATCGCGCCGGCCGGCAATAGGCTGCCGTCGGCTTTGCCCGCGCCGAGCGGTAGCGAGCGTACGTCCGCGGGGATGTTGACGACGACCCAATGCCAAAAGCCGCTGCCGGTCGGGGCGTCGGGGTCATAGACGGTCAGCGCGAGGCTTTTCGTATCCGCGGGCGGCGCGTCCCATTGCAGGGCGGGCGAATGGTTGCCGCCGTCGCCGCCGACGCCGAACGCTTTGTCGTTGCACTCCTGAGCTTTCGGCATGAAGCCGTTGCTTGGGAAGTCGTCCGACCAGATTCTGAACTCAGCCATTGATGCCTCCTTCTTCTTGACGGGGTGGCGATGCGCGATGACGTGCAGCTTGCGTGCCGAGTGTATCACCGCGCCCGGGCACGCAATGGCCCGGCTGGTGTAAAGACGAACCTCGCGCGCCTAGCGGGGCTCGTGGAGCTTGCGCAGCCGCCAGATCAAGCTCGACGTATCGAAGCGGTTGCCGCCCATCGCTTGTACGTCGCCGTAGAACTGATCGACGAGCGCAGTCATCGGCAGCGACGCGCCCGTGCGTTTTGCTTCGTCGAGGCAAAAACCAAGATCCTTGCGCATCCAATCGACGGCGAAACCATAATCGAACTTGCCCTCGATCATCGTCTTGCCGCGATTGTCCAACTGCCAGCTTGCCGCGGCGCCCTTGCCGATCACCTCGAGCACCCGCGCCATGTCGAGCCCGGCTCGCTCGCCGAAAGCGATTGCCTCGGACAGGCCTTGAACGACGCCTGCGACGCAGATTTGATTGACCATCTTCGTCAGTTGCCCCGCGCCGACGGGACCGAGGCAGGTGACCGCTACCGCGTAGTGCTTGAGGACGGTGGCCGCGCGCTCGAAGGCGTGCGCGTCGTTGCTGCCGCACATGATCGTCAGCTTGCCGTTCTGGGCGCCGGCTTGCCCGCCGGAGACCGGGGCGTCGATGAACAATACCCCGTGATGGCTCGCCGCTTCCGCGAGTTCGCGCGCGACGTTTGCCGATGCCGTCGTGTGATCGGCAAACAGCGCGCCGCTTGTCATACCGGCGAGCGCGCCTTGTTCGCCAAACGTGACGCTGCGTAGGTCGTCGTCGTTGCCGACGCAGGTCAGCACGAGCTCGGCGCCCGCAGCCGCGTCGCGCGGCGTTCGTGCGGCACGGCCGCCGTATTCGGCGACCCATTGCTCGGCTTTTGCGTGCGTACGGCTATAGACTGCGACGTCGAAACCGGCCTTGGATAGATGACCGGCCATCGGATAACCCATCACGCCCAGGCCGATGAAGGCCACGCGGCGAATGGTGTTGGCGGGGGAGGATGTCGGCTCGCTCACGGCGGCTCCTTTGGCGTTTCAGTGGGGTGGGAGCACTAATTATCGCAGCGATGGGCCGTGCGGCGGCTCACATTCGCGAACGGGCCCGGACGGCCTAGAATGGAAGTGTCCGGGTCGCGAGGAGGCTCTCATGTTCATCGTTTCGTCGATCGGATTGGTGCTGTTGCTGGCGCTTGTCGCGTGCATCGCGCTTGCGGTGGCGACACGCTACCGCACCGACCATCCGCTCACCGACCTCATGCGTTGGGTGCACGCGCATGATTGGCTCGACCGGCTTCATCATCGGCATTAGGTAGCCGAAGTCACATCAACCTTCTAGGTCGAGATTGCCCAGCAAGACGAGGGATTCCGCCTGCGAGTGCGTGGACAAATCGAAATCGCGCGCGGCCTGCCAGGCGCGCAGCTTCCGCGGCAACGCTTCGAGGTAGTGCATAAAGCGTTGTTCGCCGTTGCGTTCCACTAGCGAAGCGATCTCGCACTCGTCCCAGGTCATGTGCAGATTGAGCGGATGCCGGCTGCCCCGCATGCGTCGGGCGACCGGTGCGGTGATTTTCAGCGTCGTCGGGCGGTCGGGGCCGCGGTACGGCTCGAGTCGAATACTGGCTTGGGGACCGATGACGTCTCGGATCGCTTGCGCAATACGAGGCGCAAATTCGGCATCGAATTGTTGAGCTGTCGTCGGGTTCATGAGGTGTTTCCGTGATCTGGCGATGCTAGCACGGAGCGGGAAGGGGGAAATTGGTCTGGTTTTGCGGCGGAATCGCGTTGCGACCCGACCGCGCTGTTAAAAAGCGTGTTTGCCGATGCTGCTTTAGTCGTTGTCATGCGTCGGGGGCGTTGGGCGGCGTCGATCGGGATGCTTAAGCTTGCCCGACAGCAACGGTACCCGTTTATCAAAAAATGGCTAATCCAGATTTCAGTGTCATGAACCGTTTCGAACGGCATCAGAGCGCGCTGCGCAGTCTTATCGTTGACGGCAGCGGTGGCGGCGGGGATGATGGCGGCATGGAAACCAGAATGTCAGCGCTCGAAGCCGCCAACCTCGAAACACGCGATCGTCTTGCGAGAATCGAGACGCGCCTCGATTCTGTTGCGACGAAGGCCGATCTGCACCAGGAAATCAATGCGCAGACATGGAAGCTCTTGACGTTTGTATGCGGATTCGGGACGGCGCTCGTAGCGGCGACATACTTCATCGCCGAGCAAGTTGGCTAGAACCCACGCGGCAAGCGGTCCTCATTCTTCGAATTCTTTTCCGAGCCCGCCGCGAGCGGGCTTTTTTGCGTTCAGACGGCGCAGTGGGATCGCTGGTGTCTTGGTACACCGCAGATACCAAAAACCTCGCTAGCCTCGAGGACGGCTGTCCGATGGGTCTAGTCCGAAAAGATGGTCCCCCCGACAGGAATCGAACCTGTATCTAGCGCTTAGGAGGCACTTGTTCTATCCATTGAACTACGGGGAGGATCTGCTTACCGGGCGGTGAGCCCGGATGCGCCGGCGCGCGCAGAGTATATCAAAGGCCGCGCGCTTGGCGATGCGGGTGATGCAGCCGCCGGCAAAAACGGCCGCCCGCATTCAAAAAATCAAAACTCCACAACGGCGAACTCAGCCTTGCTCACGTCGCACAGCGGGCAGCGCCAATCCCCGGGAATATCCGCGAAACGCGTGCCCGGCGCGATTCCCTCATCGGGCAATCCTTCTTCTTCGTTGTACACCCATCCGCAGATCACGCAAACCCAACTCTTGTATTCGATCACGTCGCTCACGGCGTTTCCTACCCTAATTCATCTCGAAAGTCGTTACATTAGCGCCGCGTCGATGCTTCGGGGAGCCCGGGCGGCGGGGCGGCGGGGCGAATTGTCGCACTCTTTTACGGTGTGCACCGCGCGGCGCCGCGACGGCCCACATTGTACCGAATGGCCAGCGCCTCTCGGCTTGCACGCCGCGGCCGGTACAATGGACGTTTCGATTTTTCGCAGGCGCGCTCTTTCATGTCGCTTTATTCCATCGTCGGCGCGCAGCTCGCGTTCGGCCACGTCGCACTGCTCGATCATGCCGATTTCTCCCTCGAAGCCGGCGAACGCGTCGGGCTCATCGGGCGCAACGGCGCCGGCAAATCGTCGTTGCTCAAGATCGTTGCCGGCCTCATGCAGCCCGACGACGGGCTCGTCACGCGTCAGCAGGATCTCTCGACCGTCTACGTGCCGCAGGAGCCCGAGTTCGATCCGCAAGCTACGGTTTTCGAAGCCGTGGCGGGCGGCCTCGCCCACGCGCGGGCGTCGCTCGACGAATACGACGCCGTCGCGCATGCGCTTGCCGCCACGCCCGAAGGCGCCGAGCACGACGCGCTGCTCGCGCGGATGAACGCGCTGCAGTCGGCGCTCGATACGGCCGACGCATGGAACTGGCGCACGCGCGTGTCCACCACCATCGCGCAACTGACCCTCGACGCGAACGCGCGAGTCGGCGCGCTTTCGGGCGGAATGCAAAAACGCGTCGCGCTGGCCCAGGCACTCGTGGTCGACCCGGACATCTTGCTGCTCGACGAGCCGACGAACCACCTCGATTTCGACGGCATCCGCTGGCTCGAGGAGTTGCTCGTGAGTTCGCGTGCCGGATTGTTCTTCATCACACACGACCGGGCATTTCTCGATCGCGTCGCCACGCGCATCGTCGAACTCGATCGCGGCCGCTTGTTGTCGTATCCGGGCAACTTTTCGGCCTATCAAACCCGCAAGGCGCAGCAGCTCGAAGTCGAGCGCATCGAGAACGAAAAGTTCGACAAGCTGCTCGCGCAAGAGGAAGTGTGGATCCGCAAGGGCGTCGAGGCGCGACGCACGCGCAGCGTCGGGCGCATCGGGCGGCTCGTCGAAATGCGGGAGCAACGGGCCGAACGCCGCAACGTTCAGGGCAACGTGAAGCTCGACGTTGGGCAGGGCGAGCGCTCGGGCAAGATCGTCGCCGAACTCACGGACGTCACGAAACGCTTTGGCGAGCGCATCGTCGTCGAGCAGTTCTCTTCCTCCGTCATGCGCGGCGACAAAATCGGTTTCATCGGCCCCAACGGCGCCGGCAAGACCACACTGCTGAAGCTCATTCTCGGCGAGATCGCACCCGACGAAGGCACGGTTCGCGTCGGCACGAACCTGCAGGTGGCCTACTTCGATCAAATGCGCGCCCAGCTCGATCAGGAGAAGAGCCTAGCCGACACGATCAGCCCGGGCAGCGACTGGATCGAGGTCAACGGCACGCGCAAGCACGTCATGAGCTACCTTGGCGATTTTCTGTTCGCGCCCGAGCGGGCGCGCTCGCCCGTGAAGTCGCTTTCGGGCGGCGAGCGCAACCGGCTTCTGCTGGCGCGGCTCTTCGCGCGGCCCGCGAATGTGCTCGTGCTCGACGAGCCGACGAACGATTTGGATATCCCGACCTTGGAGCTGCTGGAGGAACTGCTGGCCGACTACGACGGCACGGTGCTGCTCGTCAGCCATGATCGCGCGTTCCTCGATAACGTCGTCACTTCGGTAATCGCGTCGGAAGGGGCGGGGCAGTGGCGCGAATACGTAGGCGGTTTTAGCGACTGGCAAACGCAAAGCGCGCGAGCCGAGCGTCTCGCGCAGGAAGCCGCCGCCAAGGACGCACCCAAAGCCGCGCCGCGCGAGGCGCCGCCCAAGGAAAGCGCGGCGGGCCGCAACGCGCAGCGCACGGTCAAGCTTTCGTTCAAGGAGCAGCGCGAGCTCGAGGCGCTGCCCGAGACGATCGCTGCGCTCGAGGCCGAACAGAAGGCGATCGGCGCGCAGCTCGAGGACGGGTCGATTTTTGCGCG
The DNA here is from genome assembly GCA_964425025.1 of uncultured Burkholderia sp. Lineage (GTDB taxonomy): Bacteria > Pseudomonadota > Gammaproteobacteria > Burkholderiales > Burkholderiaceae > Trinickia. Next base: position 12,318 of record CAYRLJ010000043.1, read on the forward strand.
CGACGCGCACGAGGGCGCGCGGCTGACGGAGCGCTATGCCGCGATCGACGACGAACTGCTGGCCGCGTTGGAGCGCTGGGAAGAGCTTGAGGCGAAGCGTAAGTAGATCGGTTCGCGGGATCAGCCATCCGGCGAATTGCCGCGGCAAACGAAACCAGTAAAATACGCCGCGACTAGGAAGGACGGGCCATCTGGCGCCGCCGGTCTCGCTCGCTTTGCGGGCACGCCGGCCGCTCCCGTTGTTTCGATTCGCTTTTTTTAAACTTTCAACGCTTTGTCCACGCGGATATCCACACGCGCTGTGGACAACGACCTACACAAAACCATGTCCACGAAAAAGCCAAGCGCCGCATACAGCGAGGCGTCGATCAAGGTGCTCAAAGGGCTCGAGCCCGTCAAGCAGCGGCCGGGCATGTACACGCGCACCGAAAATCCGCTGCACATCATCCAAGAAGTCATCGACAACGCGTCGGACGAAGCGCTCGGCGGCCATGGCCGTCAGATCATCGTCACGCTGCATGCCGATCAGTCGGTGTCCGTCGAGGACGACGGGCGCGGCATTCCGTTCGGGCTGCACCCCGACGAAGGCGTGCCCGTAGTCGAAATCGTCTTCACGCGGCTGCACGCGGGGGGCAAGTTCGATAAGGCGGCCGGCGGCGCATACACGTTCTCGGGCGGTTTGCACGGCGTGGGCGTGTCCGTCACGAACGCCCTGGCGACGCGGCTCGATGTGACCGTCTGGCGCGAGGGCAAGGTGGCCGAGATCGGGTTCGGGCACGGCGATGTCGTGCGCCCGTTGGCCGTGCGCGCTGCCGCGAGGGGCGAGAAGCGCACTGGCACGCGCGTCACGGCGCTGCCTAATCCGAAGTACTTCGATTCCGCGAATCTGCCGCTCGGCGAGCTCCAACGCCTGCTGCGCTCGAAGGCCGTGCTGCTGCCAGGCGTCGAAGTCGTGCTCGTCAACGAAAAGACGGGCGAGCGCCAAAGCTGGAAATACGACGACGGCCTGCGCGGCTATCTGCTCGAGGGCATGGCCGGCAGCGAGTTGTTGATCCCGCTGTTCGAAGGCGAGCGCTATGCCGATAGCGCCCGCACGAACGAAGATGCGTTCGCCGAAGGCGAGGGCGCCGCGTGGGTCGTCGCGTGGAGCGAGGAAGGGCCGCTGATGCGCGAATCGTACGTGAATCTGATTCCGACGCCGGCTGGCGGCACGCACGAATCGGGCTTGCGCGACGGGCTCTTTCAAGCAGTGAAGAGCTTCGTCGAACTGCACAACCTGCAGCCCAAGGGTGTCAAGCTGCTGGCTGAGGACGTGTTTGCGCGCGTGTCGTTCGTGCTGTCGGCGAAAGTGCTCGATCCGCAATTCCAAGGGCAGATCAAGGAGCGCTTGAACAGCCGCGATGCCGTCAAGCTCGTCTCCTCGTTCACTCGTCCCGCGCTCGAGCTGTGGCTCAATCAGCATGTCGATCAGGGCAAGAAGCTGGCCGAACTCGTCATCAAGCAGGCGCAGGCGCGCACGCGGGCGGGCCAGAAAGTCGAAAAGCGCAAGAGCTCAGGTGTCGCCGTGCTGCCGGGCAAGCTGACCGATTGCGAATCGACCGACATCTCGCGCAACGAGCTGTTCCTCGTCGAAGGCGATTCGGCGGGCGGTTCGGCCAAGATGGGCCGTGATAAGGAATTCCAGGCTATCCTGCCGCTGCGGGGCAAGGTGCTCAACACGTGGGAAACGGAGCGCGACCGGTTGTTCGCGAACAACGAGGTGCACGACATCTCGGTCGCGATCGGCGTCGATCCGCACAGTCCCGACGAAACAGTCGACTTGTCGAACCTACGCTACGGCAAAATCTGCATCTTGTCGGACGCCGACGTCGACGGCGCGCACATTCAGGTGCTCTTGCTCACGCTGTTTTTCAAGCACTTCCCGCAGTTGATCGAGCGCGGGCATGTCTGTGTCGCGCGGCCGCCGCTGTTCCGCGTCGATGCCCCCGCGCGCGGCAAGAAGCCGGCGCAAAAACTCTATGCGCTCGACGAAGGCGAGCTCGAAGCAACGCTCGACAAGCTGCGCAAAGACGGCGTGCGCGAAACGCAATGGACGATCAGCCGCTTCAAGGGCCTGGGCGAAATGAGCGCAGAGCAACTGTGGGATACGACGATGAACCCCGATACGCGGCGGCTCATGCCGATCGCGCTCGGCGAACTCGATTACGAACGCACGGTCGCGCGCATGACGATGCTGATGGGCAAAGGCGAGGCGGCGGCGCGCCGCAACTGGCTCGAAGAGAAAGGCAACGAAGTCGAAGCCGATATCTGAGGCAGGGCCTTCGAGCCGCGCACTTTTTCTTCAGTCTCCTGAACACGGACATTATTCTCGATGGATCAACAAGACGATCTGTTCGCACCGGCCGCGACGCCAGACGGCGAATCGCTGACGCTCGGCCACTACGCCGAGCGCGCCTATCTCGACTACGCCGTGAGCGTCGTCAAGGGCCGTGCGCTGCCCGACGTCAGCGACGGACAAAAGCCCGTGCAACGCCGCATTCTGTTCGCGATGAACGAGATGGGCCTGGCCTCCGACGCGAAGCCGGTCAAATCGGCGCGCGTCGTCGGCGATGTGCTGGGCAAGTACCATCCGCACGGCGATCAATCGGCCTACGATGCGCTCGTTCGGCTCGCGCAAGATTTTTCGATGCGCTATCCGCTCATCGACGGCCAGGGGAACTTCGGCTCGCGCGACGGCGACGGCGCAGCGGCGATGCGTTACACCGAAGCACGCTTGACGCCGATCGCGAAGCTGCTGCTCGATGAGATCGATGAAGGCACCGTCGATTTCGCGCCGAACTACGACGGCTCGTTCCAAGAGCCGAAGCTGTTGCCCGGGCGGTTGCCGTTCGTGCTGCTCAACGGCGCCTCCGGCATCGCAGTGGGCCTCGCAACCGAAATCCCGTCGCACAATCTGCGGGAAGTCGCCGCGGCGGCGGTGGCGATGATTCGTCATCCGAAGATCACCCACGCCGAGTTGATGGAGATCCTGCCGGGCCCCGATTTCCCGGGCGGCGGCCAGATCATTTCCAGTTCGACGGAGATCGCGACTGCCTACGAGTCGGGCCGGGGCAGCCTGAAGGTGCGGGCGCGCTGGAAGATCGAAGATCTTGCACGCGGCCAGTGGCAACTCGTCGTGAACGAGCTGCCGCCCAATACCTCGGGCCAAAAAGTGCTCGAGGAAATCGAAGAGCTCACGAATCCGAAGATCAGGCTCGGCAAGAAGTCGCTGACGCCCGAACAGTTGCAGACCAAGCAGACGATGCTGGCGCTGCTCGATGCCGTGCGCGATGAGTCAGGCAAGGATGCGCCGGTGCGGCTCGTGTTCGAGCCGAAGTCGAGCCGTATCGATCAGGCCGAATTCGTCCACTCGCTGCTCGCGCATACGAGCCTCGAATCGAACGCGGCGCTGAACCTCGTCATGATCAGCGCGGACGGTCGGCCGCGGCAAAAGGGTATCGTCGAGATCTTGCAAGAGTGGATCGGGTTCCGCTTCGCAACCGTCACGCGCCGCACGCGCCATAGGCTCGCGAAGGTGGACGATCGCATCCACATCCTGGAAGGACGGATGATCGTCTTCCTGAACATCGACGAGGTCATCCGAATCATCCGCGAGTCGGACGAGCCGAAGGCGGCGCTGATGAGCGCGTTCGGTC
>CAYRLJ010000043.1:16022-32294 GCA_964425025.1 uncultured Burkholderia sp.
CGGTCTGAGCGAGCGGCAAGCCGACGACATCCTCGAAATTCGGCTGCGTCAATTGGCGCGGCTCGAGAAGATCAAGATCGAGAAGGAGCTCGAAGCGCTGCGCGACGAGAAGTCGAAGCTGGAGGAACTGCTCGCGAACGAATCGTCGATGAAGCGCCTGGTCATCAGAGAAATCGAAGCGGATGCCAAGCATTACGGCGACGAGCGGCGCACGCTGATTCAGCAGGAAAAGCGTGCGACGTTCGAGGCGCGCATCGTGGACGAGCCGGTGACGGTCGTCGTGTCGCAGCGCGGCTGGGTGCGCGCGTTGAAAGGACATGGGCTCGACGTCTCCGGGTTCACTTTCAAGGACGGCGATAGCCTTTACGCGGCGTTCCAATGCCGCACGCCCGACATGCTGATCGCATGGGGCAGCAAGGGACGCGTGTACTCGGTCGCCGTCTCCGTGCTGCCGGGCGGACGCGGCGATGGTGCGCCGGTCACCTCGCTGATCGATCTCGAAGCGGGCACGCACCTCATGCATTACTACGCAGCTAACGCCGAGCAGCAACTGCTGCTCGCATCGAGCAACGGGTACGGGTTTATCGCGCGCGTCGGCGACATGGTGAGCCGGGTGAAGGCCGGCAAGTCGTTCATGACGATCGACGAGGGCATGCAGCCGCTCGCTCCCATGCCCGTGCTGCCGCGGGCGAGCCAGGTGGCTTGCTTGTCGAGCACCGGGCGCCTTGCCGTTTTCGGCCTTGATGAAATGAAGTCGCTGGCGGGCGGCGGGCGCGGCATCATCCTGATGGGGCTCGATGACGGCGAGAAGCTTGTGCAAGCGCTGGCGATCGGCCCCTCCGGTGTCGTGCTGCTCGGCACCGGCCGTGGCGGTAAGCCGCAAGAGGAACGGCTGGCTGGCGCGGCGCTCGCGCCCCACGTCGGCAAGCGCGCGCGTCGCGGGCGCGCACCCGATACGCGTTTGAAGATCTCGGCACTGCGTCCGGCGCTCGATTGACGCGCGGGCGTGACTCGCGCGCACGCAGTTCGGCGCGAGCGCGGAATAGAAGAACGACCTCTTGGAGAGTTTTATGGCACTGTCGATTGCGATCGACGTCGCGTTGTTCGCGCATTTGGCCGCCGTCGCCGTGTGGGTCGGCGGCATGGTGTTCGCGCATTTTTGTTTGCGTCCGGCGTTGGCCGACCTCTCGCCGCAACTTCGGTTGCCACTCATCGAAGCGGTATTCGGACGGTTCTTCAATTGGATCGGCGGCTCGGTCATCGCCATCTTGATCTCGGGCGGCTTTCTGATGGCGCGCTTCGGCGGTGGTCATGCGCCGTGGCAGATCCACCTGATGGCCGCGCTTGGCGTCGTCATGATGTTGATCTTCGGCCACGTCCGCTTCGCCGTGTTCCCGCGCATTCGCCGTGCCGTGCAGGCGCAGCGCTGGCCGGACGGAGCGCGCGCGGTGGATACGATGCGCCGGCTCGTGCTCATCAACCTCGTGCTCGGCATTGCGACGATTGTCGCCGCCGTGCTTTCACGCGGATTCTGATCGACGTTCGCATTCGTAGCTGCCACGCTCCCGCTCATCGATAGCCAAGCAGACGCGCGCCGCCGTACACCGCGGCGACGATGGCATAGACGGCGTATACGGGCAGCTTAAGCCGCGCGAGGCAGACGAGCGCGAAGACGGCCGTGACCAGGTGAGCGGCCTCATGCGGTATGTGCTGGCCGATGCGCACGACGGCAGTCAGCAGGAACGCCGTCGTCGACGCACGCAGCACACGCATGCCGTGCTCGAAGCGCGCGTTCTCCTCGAGCCGATGCAAGTGACGGCGCGCGAATACGATCAGCACGCCTGCCGGGATGAACAGCGAGCAAGTCGCGGCGACGGCACCCAGCCAGCCTTGCACGAGGTAGCCGAGAAAAGGAAGGACGTTCAGCAGTGGGCCGGGCGAGGCCGGCGAGAGCGCGAATGCAAGCGTGAACTCGCGCGTGGTGATGCCGACTTCGGGCGTTTCGAACAGTGCCTTGAGCACGGGTAGCGCGGAAAATCCGCCGCCGAAAAGCGTCAAGCCGGCACCGGCCAGGCGTGGCCAGATGAGGCGGCCGGCGTAGTCGGATGGCAGCGGCAGCGCGAACAGCGCGATCAATGAGAGCACCGCGAGCACGACCAGTTTGTCGATCAGCCCGAGCGAAATCTCTAACTTGCCGCCGCGTGCGGGGCTCGCGAACCAGCCCGCTGCGAACGAGCCTGCGAGCAATAGCACGAACGAGGCGGTTCCGCGTACCGTCAGCAGGACCAAGCAGGCGACTGCGGCGGCGGCCCATTCGAGCGGTTCATGCACGAGCACGCGCGTTTGCCGGTACCAGGTAATGCCGATGAGGACAGCCAGCACGACGGCGAAATGATCGATGACGCCGGGTGTCGCGAGCGCACGGACGTACGACGCATGATAGAACGTCGCCAAAGCCGTCATCGTGCAAAAGAACGGGAGCACCGCGGCAAGACCGGCGATACAGGCGCCGATCGGCCCGCGCAGCGCGTAGCCCACTTGCACGGCGACGCCGCAGCCCACGGCCCCGGGCGTCATCCAGGCGAGTGCGACGAAATCCGAATACTGAACCTCGGTGAAACGGCGCTCGCGGGCGACGTAGTGCAACTCGAGTTGCGCCATGAGCGCAAGGCCGCCCCAGGAGAGCGCGGAGAGGGCGAAGACGACGCGAAAGAGCGTCCACAGCGACTCAGGCCCGGCATGGCGTAACGGTGCTTCGTGCGCGCCGTACGGCTCGCATTCGTCGGTTGGGGCGGTGTATGCGGCACGCGGAGCGCGTCCGTCGCGCATTTTCGCTTCGCCTGTCGGTCGATTATTGTGTTCTGTGCGCATCGGTCGGATGGACGCCGATGCGTCTACGCCGATTGGCTGCTCGTGTTCTTCTGGCTCTTGCCGTACGCGCCGAGCGGTTCGTGCGTGCCGCAGACACCGAAGCGCTCGAGTAGCGCGGGGATGCCGTCCACAGGCACGGGGCGCGAGAACAGGAAGCCTTGCGCTTGAATGTTGCCCAGCGCCGAGAGCCATGCGATCTGCTCTTCGGTTTCCGTGCCTTCGACGACGACGGTCAGTCCAAGCGAGCGCGCCAGATTGACGATGGCTGACACCATCACGCAAACGCTGCGATCTGCCGGGATGGCCTGAACGAACGAGCGGTCAACCTTGAGCGTGTCGACCGAGAAGCGGTTCAAGTACGACAGCGACGAGTATCCGGTGCCGAAATCGTCGAGTGCGATACCGACGCCTAGCCGCTTGAGCGCGACGATTTTTTCCGAGACGAGTTCGGGGTACTCCATCATCGCAGTCTCGGTGATCTCGAGCTCGAGCCGATGGGCCGCGATTCCCGTGTCCTCGATCGCGCGCGAGATGGTTTCGTAAAGGTCGCCGCGCCAGAACTGCACGGCGGAGATATTGACGGCGAGCGAGAGCGATTCGTAGCCGTCGCGTTGCCAAGCGGCGAGTTGGCGGCAGGCCGTTGCGATGACGAAATCGCCGATCGGCACGATGAGGCCCGTCGACTCGGCCACGGGAATGAACTCGCTGGCGGAGATGACACCTTGCTGCGGATGGTTCCAGCGTGCCAGCGCTTCGAAGCCCGTGATGCAACGGCGAGCGAGGTCGATCTTCGGCTGATAGACAAGGAACAATTGATTCTCGGTGAGCGCGACGCGCAGCTGCTGTTCCCATTGCATGAGATGGTCGGCGCGGTGCGACAGATGCGGCGAGTAGAACTGGTAGCAGTTCTTGCCCGCATCCTTCGCGCTGTACATGGCGAGGTCCGCCTTCTTGAGCAGATCGATCTCGCTTTCGCTGCCCGCGGAGTAAAGGGCGATGCCGATACTCGCGTGCAGCACGAACGACGTGCCGCGCACGTCGAACGGGTCATCGAAAATCTCGCGCACGCTTTGCGCGAGCTGCACCGCATGGCGTTCGACGTCGCCGCCTTTGAGCACGACGACGAACTCATCGCCGCCCACGCGCGAGAGCACGCCCGCGGCGCCGACGGCGTCCGACAGGCGCGAGGCCGTCATCTGCAAGACGATATCGCCTGCGTTGTGTCCGAGCGTGTCGTTGACGGTCTTGAAGTTGTCGAGGTCGATGAACAGGATCGCGAGCCGCCCGACGTTGACCGGGTCGCTGACGTCTTGCCGCAGGCTTTGCATCGTAGCGTAACGATTGCGCAGACCCGTGAGCAAATCGTACTCGACGAGGTGCGTCATCTCACGCTCGCGGCCAAGCAGCTTGCTGATGAGCCCTGTCGCGACGGCGAAGAAGGCGAGCATCGCGAGCGAGATGAAGCCCGCCATCAGCAGGTAGACGTTGCGCGTATGGTTGTAGTCGGCGAACTCTTCCGCCTGCGACAGCCCGACAAGCACGCCCATCGGATAACCGTCGATGTGCCGGTAAGAGACGATGCGTTTGACGTGGTCGATCGGATCGGTCATGGTGCCCGAGACATGCTCGGAGATCGGGTAGATACCGCTCGCCGAAAATGCGCCGGCCGGGTCGCGCGCCGCGCCGGTACGGCGCGCGAGTACGGCGCCGTTGTCCGAGATGACGGCGATCACGCCTTCTTTGCCGATCGCCGCGTTGTTGTAAAAGTCGCTCGTAAAATAGCTCGGGTCTTCGGAGACGACCACCACGCCCGCGAACGAGCCGTCCGGATTGTTCAAGCGGCGCGTCATCTGCAGCGTCCACTGATGCGAGACGCGACCGAGCACGGGTTTGCTGATGTAGAGCTGATCGTCGTTTTCGTGCTCATGCACCTTGAAGTGCTCGCGATCGGACAGATTGATCGGCGCCGGTTTGGACTCGGCCGTGCTCTCGATCAGAATGCCGTGCTCGTTGATGATCGACACTTGCACGAGCGTGTCGCTTTGCACGACGCCTTTCTCGACCGTGTTGGCCAAGTCGAATCGGTCAGGGCTCTTTTCGTACTCCAACTTGACGAACCGCTTGAACTGATCGACTTGCTCAATGGCTTTCACCGTGTGCTGCTCCAGCGCGGCCGAAAGGATCGCGGCCGAAGCCGTCGCTTCGCGGTAGGTCGACTCGCGCTCGACCGACAGGCGCGCCGAAATGACGGTCCACAGTAGCGCAAGCACGAGCACGCCCAGCGCCGGGATCGCGATCAGCGCGCGACGGCGTGAACCCGCCGCGCCAGATCGCGTGCGGGTGTCTCTCGTGGAATGAAGCCGGGCGAAATTCATCGGGCAGTAGGTTCTTGGAAGGGCTTCAAATACCGCAGACGTACCTCATCGAGGATATTACTGAATGGATAAAAATTAAGATAGCGTCCATTTATCGGGTATACGTTCGTCGAGCCGGGCATGATTTCGGCAATGGTATCCCTGTTTGCACCCAATGCGGCCGCCTCTTGCCGCGCGGGCAGTGTTCGACCGCAGTGCGGGCCGCGTGCCTGACGTGTTGAATATCGTGTGCGAGCGCGACTACGCCGAGGCAAGATCGGCGCAGTCGCGTGTCGTCTTATAGGAACGCGGCGAGCTAGCGCCGGGGGAGCGGGGCGCCCTGGCCGCTAGGAGGAAGGAAGGCGGGCCGCTCAGGGCAGCCGGAAAGTGCCGTCGACGATCGTGGTCGAGCGGCCGCCGATCCAGATTGCGCCGGTGGGGCCGTACTCGACCGTCACTTGGCCTTCTCGCCCGATGGCCGTGCCTTGGCGCACTGTGTAACGCGCAGCGGGGTGGCGAGCGCGTGTCGCGAACAAGCTCGCTAGGCCCGCGTTGGCACTGCCCGTGACCGGGTCTTCATACATCGCGGATTCACCATCCACGACGATGCAGCGCACCTCCAGTGTCGCCGGGCCGTTCGGCGCATGCAAGGCATAAAAGGCGAGGCCGCACATGCCCATTTTTTGCACTATTCGCGCGGTAGCGGCCGGATCCGGCGAAAGCGAAATGCAAGCCTCGGGTGATCTAACGCCGATCGCCAGCCACCGGACACCGTTGTCGACGAGGCACGGCGCCACGTCATTGAAATCGATCTCATCGCTGCGCAGGGCCGCTTCGAGCATTCGCAAGGTGTCCGCATCGAGCGGTTCGATCCGCGCGGGCGGGGCGACGAATGCCATCGAGCCATCGTCATGCAACGCTAGCTCGACGAGTCCGATCCCGCATTGCTGGACGAGACGGCCCGCCTGCCGCGGCCGATAACCGCTGTCGAGCAGCGCATGCGCCGTGCCCAGCGTAGGGTGACCGGCGAACGGCAACTCGTACGCGGGCGTAAAAATGCGTACGAGGTAGTCGGCCGTCGAATCGCTTGGCCGGCACACGAACGTCGTTTCTGAAAGATTCGTCCAACGGGCGATCGTTTGCATTTGATCGCCAGTGAGGCCGTCGGCCTCGAAGACGACAGCTAGCGGATTGCCCTTGAACGGGACGGCCGAGAACACGTCGACCTGTTTGAAGCGGACATTGCGTGCGCTCATCGGTGCTCCCCAGTTCCGAGTCGGACTCAGATCCAGATCCAGAATTCAGATTCAGGCGACTTCCGCGATCAGCTCGATTTCGACGCACGCGCCGGTCGGAATTTGCGCGACGCCGAATGCCGAACGCGCATGCTTGCCGGCATCGCCGAACACCTCACCGAACAGCTCGGACGCGCCGTTGGTCACGAGATGCTGCTCCGTGAACTCGAGGGTCGAATTCACTAAGCTCATCACCTTGACGATGCGCTTGACGCGGTTCAGATCGCCCGTGTGCGCGTGCAGCGTCGCGATCAGATCGATAGCGATCGAGCGGGCAGCGGCTTTGCCTTCGTCGGTCGTCATGCCCGCGCCGAGTTTGCCGACCCACGGCTTACCGTCCTTCTTAGCGATATGGCCCGACAGAAACACGGTATTACCCGTCTGAGCAGCCATGACGTAGGCGGCGGCCGGCGTGGCGGTGGCGGGCAGTTCGATGCCCATTTCCTTGAGCTTGTCGTAGACGTTTTGATTCGCCATGTCGGTTCCTTGAACGTTGGAGAGAAAAGGTTGAGGTTGACTTTGAAACAATCGGGAGCGCGCCTGCCGCACCCTCGCCGTCGCGAGGGTGCGGCAGGCAAGCTATTACATGCGCTCGCGGATCAGCTTGGCCAGGCGTGCGATGCCTTCGTCGATCCGTGCGGGGGGCACCGTGACGAACGACAGGCGCAGCGCGCTGTGATCGGCATCGTTCGCGTAGAACGGGGCGCCAGGCACGAACGCGACGTTCTCCGCGATGGCCGCTTCAAGCAGCTTCATCGTATCGATGTTCTTGGGCAGGCTCGCCCAGACGAACATGCCGCCTTCGGGGCGGTTCCACGTTACGCCTTCGGGCATATGGCGCTCGAGCGCCGAGAGCATTGCCTCGCACTGATCGCGATAGAGCGCGCGGATCGTCGGAATGTGCTCATCGAGAAAGCCATCCTTGACGACTTCATGCACGATGCGCTGCGTGAAGCTCGGCGTATGCAGATCGGTGGCCTGCTTTGCTTGCACGAGTTTGAAGTGCAGCTCCTCGGGCGCGATCATGTAGCCCAGGCGCAGCCCTGGTGCGAGCACCTTCGAGAACGAGCCGCAGTGGACGATATGGTCGGGCGCCATTGACAGCAGCGTGGGCAGCGGCGCCCCGGCGTAGTCGAGCGCACCGTACGGATCGTCTTCGATCACGGGGAACGGGCTCTTGCGCGCGAGCTCGGCCAGCGCGCGGCGCCGCTCGAGCGGCAAGCGGCGTCCTGTCGGATTCTGGAAGTTCGGCTGCGCGTAGAGCAGCCGCGCGCCTTCCGTCAGCGCCGGCGTAAGCCCCTCGGGGATGAGGCCGTTCTCGTCGGTCGGCACTTGCACATAGCGCGGCTCGTACATCGAGAACGACTGCAGTGCGCCGAGGTATGTCGGCGTTTCGACGAGCACGGGGCTTGCCGGATCGATCAACACCTTACCGAGCAGATCGAGCGCTTGTTGCGAGCCCGTGACGATGAGCACCTGGCTCGGTCGGATCGTGACGCCGTTCGTGGAAAAGCGCGCGGCCACCCATTCACGCAGCGGAAGATAACCTTCCGTTGCGCTGTACTGGAACGCGGCCGCCGGGGCGTCGCGCGTCACGCGCTCGCACGCTTCGCGCATGCGCTCCACGGGGAACGTCACCGGCGAGGGCAGGCCGCCCGCGAACGAGATGACTTCAGGCCGTTCGGTGACTTTCAGGATCTCGCGGATGGCGGAGCTCGTGAGTTTGCGTGCGCGCTCGGAAATGCGCCAGTTCATTTGCGGCAGATCGCTGTGATCCATGAAACGTCTCCTTAGTCCTCGATGGTGGTTGAGTAGGGTTCCGTCGTCGATGCCGAAACACGGGTAAATGTTTCGAGACGAGAAGCGCGATTATCGCGCAACTCTCGTCGCGGGCGTCGGCGTTGCCGGCTTCGCCGTCCGGACGGCGGCCTTGCGGCCCAGCATCACGGTGGCGATGACGGCGGCGGCGAACAGCCACGTGGACGGCGCGACCGTTTCGCCGAAAAAAAGCGAGGCGAATGCGATCGTGAAGAATATCTGTAATAGCTGGACTTGTCCCACTCGTGCTATGCCACCCATCGCGAGCCCCGCGTACCACGCGAAGAATCCTATGAATTGCGAGAACAGCGCCACGTAGCCGAATGCGAGCCACGTGCGCAAGGCAAACGGGGTCGGGTGAGCCAGATGCTGTTGCCAGCCGAGCCACGTGACGGGAACGACGAGCAGCGGCGCGGCGAGCACGAGCGCCCAGCAGATCGTTTGCCAGCCGCCGAGTTCGCGCGCGACGCGGGCGCCCTCCGCATAGCCGAGCGCGCCGACCGCCACGGCCGCGAGCATGAACAGATCGCCGGCCCGTAGCTCGCCGCCGCCCATATGCAGGGCGTAGCCGACGACAAGCGCACTACCCACGGCGGCACTCGCCCAAAACGCGGGCGAGGGCCGCTCGCGCGAGAGCCAGGCCGCGTAGATCGCGACGAACAGCGGCTGCAGGCCGTTGACGAGCGCGCCATGCGAGGCGGGCACCGTCTTCATGGCCCATGCCGAAAAAACCGGAAACGCGACGATGACCCCGAGCGCCGTGACGGCCAGGCCCTTCAACTGGGCGCGGTTGGGCAGGCGCTCTCGGCGCCAGGCGAGCAGCGCCGCGGCGGGCACGGCGGCCGCGAGCGCCCGGCCCAGGCCGTTCAGTACCGGGTTGAACTCCTGCACGACCACGTGCGTCATCGGCAGCGTGAGGCTGAAGATGATGACGCCGACGAGACCGAGCAGCATGCCTTGTGTTTCACGTGACTTCGTCATGGAAAAGCGTTCCTAGAGGGGGGGGCACTACGCGAGCGTGCGCAGACCGGCCGGCGTTTCGATTTCGGCCGTCAGCGCCGCTGTGCCGTCGGCCGCGCTTTCCAGTTCGATGAGATGCGCTGCGCCTAGCCATTCGAGTTGGGCGCGCACCTCGCCCGCGCGCGGATGACACGCCTTCAATGCCTTCAGTGCCAGGCCGGTCTGCTCCAGCCGTGTGCCCGGATGCGCGGCGGTGTCCCATTGGATCAACGTGGGCACGATGCCGTCGCCGGCTCCCTGCCAGCTCGGAAACGCGCCGTCCTCGGGCACCGTCAGCCGCCAGGTCAGCTCGCCCCGAGCCATCGATATGACGCTGGCGATCCGCGCCGGATATTGGGCCTGCCACCGGCCCAGATCCTTCGGACGCGGCACGCGCGCCACCCAATGCGCGAGGTAAGGCCCGCGCTCCAGCCGCGCGCGCATCGCCGGGTCGTCGAGCGCGAACCAGCGCGCTCGGGCTGGCGATGCGACGGCGTCGCTGCCCGCACGCTCGCGCTCGGCTTGCGGATCGATCGCGATTACTTCGAGATAGGCGCCGCCCCAAAGGCCGAGCAGCCGGTTGTGCGTGCCCATGGCGGCATGCGTGCCGCCCGCGGCGGGCTCGACGCCGAGCGTGTCGGCTACGTAGCGCGCGCCTTCTTCAAGTGTGCGGGCGGCAACGACGAGATGATCAAGTTCGAGCGCGGAAGCGTTGTTCATTGGAACCAGGTGTGTGACGAGGATTGCGGCGACGCCTATGAACCTAAAAATGCGGCGCGATTCCGATCGATTGGAATGAACGATCACTTTAATCGGCGCGGCCGGCACAGTAACGGTACAATTGAGGCGATACTTTTCGGTACAGTTCGCCGCCGTCATGTCCGCCGCCCTTGACCAAATTCCCGCGCCGCATGGCGCTTCGTCGCTGACGCTCGTCGAGCAGCTCGTGCAATGGGCACGGCGTCGCATCGAGGAGCGCGTGTTTCGGCCTGGCATGCGCATGCCGTCGATCCGCAAGCTCGCTCAGGACAAAGGTGTGTCGCGCTTTACGGTCGTTGAGGCCTATGAGCGGTTCGTCGCGCTGGGTTACCTCGATTCGCGCCGCGGTTGGGGATTTTTTGGGCGCGTGCGGGGGCGCGGCACGGGGGGCGAGCGTGCCGCGACCGGTGGGATGCAGGCTAGCGCCGCGTCGGCGAGCGGGGCGCAGAGGCCGATCGACGTTGTGTGGCTCGTGCGCAATACGCTCCATACGGGCGCGCCCGAAAAAGGCCCGGGTCTCGGTTATCTGCCGAGCCATTGGCTCGACGGCGAACTCATGGTTTCGGCGCTGCGCGCGTTGGCTCGGCAAAGCGGCGGGCAATGGCTCAGCGCCGGGACTGCGCAAGGCTTCCTGCCGTTGCGGCAGCAGTTGCAGACGCGGCTCGAAGAGTTGGAAATCGGCGCTTCGCCCGAGCAGATCGTGCTGACGTCGGGCATCACGCAGGCCATCGATCTTATCGCGCGTCTTTACGTGCAGCCGGGCGACGCCGTGATCGTCGGCGACCCTGCTTGGTTTCAGATGTTCGGGCGCTTTGCCGCGCAAGGGGCGCGGTTGGTCGGCATGCCCTACACGCCGGCGGGGCCCGACGTTGACGCGCTCGAGGAGCTGATCAAGACATGGCGGCCGAAAATGCTCGTCATCAATTCGGTCTTGCACAACCCGACGGGCAGCTCGTTGTCGCCGGCGCAGGCGTTCCGCATTTTGCGCTTGGCCGAGGAATACGATTTCATCGTTGTCGAAGATGATATTTATTGCGACCTGTGTCCGCCGAGCCACCCCGTCACGCGGCTCGCGACGCTCGATCAGCTTGGACGCGTCATTTATTTAGGCAGTTTTTCGAAGACGCTGACGGGAAACTTGCGTGTCGGTTTCGTGGCCTGTGCGCCTGAGATCGCGCAGGCGATCGCCGATCAAAAGGTGCTCATCGGCATGACCACGCCCGAGCTCAACGAGCGTCTGCTCTACAAGATTTTGACCGAGGGGCATTACCGGCGCTACGTGGAACGCCTGCGCTTGCGGCTCGACGGCGTGCGCGACCGGTGCGCCCGCATGCTCGAGCAAGCGGGATTTTCGCTCTTCATGACGCCGACTGCCGGCATGTTTCTCTGGGCCGATGCGGGCGTCGATGCCGATGCATTTGCCGCCGCGGGGCAAGAGGCTGGGTTCTTGCTCGCCCCAGGTAGCTTGTTTTCTCCGCACCAATCGCCGACGACTTGGATGCGCTTCAACGTCGCGAACTGCGGCGATCCCGCGCTGCCGGGCTTTCTGGCGGATTACATCGAAGCGCAGCACCGCTTCGCGAGGCCCTTGAAAGGCCCGGCGGGCGTCCCCATTTGAGGAACCTGCTGCGCGCGGCGCCGTCCGCTCGGCGCGCGCATCGCCGTTTTTCCGTCATCCACGAACCGTAACCGTACGCAAAGGAACTTCAGACCATGGCACAAGAAACCATGAGCTTTCAGGCAGAGGTCAAGCAGCTTCTGCAACTGATGATCCACTCGCTCTACAGCAACAAGGAAATTTTCCTGCGTGAGCTGATCTCGAACGCCTCCGATGCGGCGGACAAGCTGCGCTTCGAGGCGATCGCCAAGAGCGAGTTGTACGAGAACGATCCGAATCTGCGCATCCGCGTGGCGTTCGACAAGGACGCGCGCACGATCACGATCGACGACAACGGCATCGGCATGAGCCGCGAAGAAGCCGTCTCGCACCTCGGCACGATCGCGCGTTCGGGCACCAAGGAATTTTTCTCGCAACTGTCCGGCGATCAGCAGAAGGATGCCGCGCTGATCGGTCAGTTCGGCGTGGGCTTTTATTCGGGCTTCATCGTCGCCGACAAAATCACGGTCGAAACGCGCCGCGCCGGATTGCCGGCCTCGGAAGGCGTGCGTTGGATCAGCGCGGGCGAGGGCGACTTCTCGGTCGAAACGATCGAGCGCGCGCCGCGCGGCACGACGATCACGCTGCACCTGCGCGCCGATGAAGACGAACTGCTGTCGTCGCACCGGCTCAAGTCGATCATCCGCAAGTATTCCGATCACGTCGCTTTGCCGATTCTGATGAGCAAGGAAGAGTGGGACGCGGAAAAAGGCGAGACGATCGTCAAGGGCGAAGACGAAACCGTCAATCAAGCGAGCGCGCTCTGGACTCGGTCGAAGAGCGACATCGAAGACGAGCAATACAAGCAGTTCTATCATCACTTGGCCCACGACGAACAAGACCCGCTCGCGTGGACGCACAACCGCGTCGAGGGCCGCAGCGAATACACGCAGCTGCTTTATGTGCCCGCGCATGCGCCGTTCGATTTGTGGAATCGCGATCATCGCAGCGGCCTGAAGCTCTACGTGAAGCGCGTCTTCATCATGGACGACGCGGAGCAATTGCTGCCGCCGTATCTGCGTTTCGTGAAGGGTGTCGTCGATTCGGCCGATCTGCCGCTGAACGTCTCGCGCGAGATCTTGCAGGAAAGCCGTGACGTCAAGGCGATCCGCGAGGGCGTGACCAAGCGCGTGCTGTCGATGCTCGAAGAGATGGCGAACGCCGACACCGAGGAAGGCAAGGCCAAGTACGCGACGTTCTGGAAGGAATTCGGCCAAGCCTTCAAGGAAGGCCTTGGCGAAGACTTCACGAACCGCGAACGGATCGGCAAGCTCGCGCGCTTCGCGTCGACGCATACCGACTCGGCTGAGCAGACGGTATCGCTCGCCGATTACGTGGCGCGCATGAAGCCCGAGCAGACGAAGATCTACTACGTCACGGCCGATACCTGGCAGGCAGCGAAGAACAGCCCGCATCTTGAAGTGTTCCGCAAGAAGGGAATCGAGGTGCTGCTGTTGACCGATCGCGTCGACGAATGGGCGCTCGCGTACTTCACCGAATTCGACGGCAAGCCGCTTGCGAGCGTGGCACGCGGTGATCTCGACATCGATGCATTCGACGACGAGGAGAAGAAGGCGCACGAGGCCATCGGCGAGACGATGAAGCCGCTCATCGAGAAGATGAAGGACGTGCTCAAAGACAAGGCCAAGGACGTGCGCTTGACGTTCCGGCTCACCGATTCGCCGTCGTGTCTCGTGGCGGACGACGGCGAGATGACCGGCTATCTGCAGCGCATGCTGAAGGCGGCGGGGCAGACGGCACCCGCGTTTCATCCGATCCTCGAAATCAACCCAGAGCACGCGCTGGTTAAGGCGCTTTCGCCAGAGCACGGCAATTTCGACGACTGGTGCAATCTGCTGTTCGAGCAGGCGGTGCTGGCCGAGGGCGGCACGCTCGACGATCCGGCGAGCTTCGTCAAGCGCACCAACGCGCTCTTGATCGCGCGGTAATGCGCGCCGCGCGTCTGCGTTACGATGCCGCGAGCCGCGCTTGGCGCGCGGCTCAAAGGCCTGTGTCGACGTTCGATCAAAAGGACTGGCTGACGCGCGGCGGTTCGCTCACAGCGCATTTGCGCGCGCTCGGGACCGTGCGTGTGCGCGTCACGCGCGAGGCCGTCGATTGCGCTTGGCCTGACGAATGCGCCGCATTGCGCGTCGCGCAACGTACGCGCGTGTGGGTGCGGGAAGTCGTGCTCGAGGTGGACGGCGTGCCATTCGTCGCTGCGCACAGCATCGCCCCGCTCGCCGCGAGTCGCGGCGTCTGGCAGGCGATGCGGCGGCTTTCGACGCGGCCGCTCGCCGAGTTGCTGTATGCCGACGGCACCGTCGCGCGCTCGGTACTCGTCAGTACACGGCTCGCGCCGCGGCATCCGCTTGCGGTGCTGGCGCGGCGGCAGATCGCGGGATGTGCGCCGCGTGCGCTGCTCGCGCGACGTTCAGTGTTCGTGCGGCACGGTGCGCCGCTCATGGTGACCGAGTGCATGCTGCCCGCGTTGTGGGTTCATCTCGATGCACGACGTGATGCCGCGGCGCGCCGCGATTTTCCTTCTTCTCCTTCTCCTCATCTCCCGCATGACCGGGGAGGGCGTCCGGCGCGGCCGTCGCATGCGGGGCATGAGCCAAGGCGTGCAACGGAGCGGACGCCGCCCGCGCCGCGCTCCTCTCAGCCGACACCATCGTCATCATCGTCATCATCGTGACGTTCAAGCATTCGTTCGCGCCCGTCGTGAACGAGGGCGTTCGCATTCTTGTTCTCGGCAGCCTGCCTGGCGAAGCCTCGCTCGCACAAAGCCGTTATTACGCGCATCCGCAAAAAGCTCTTTGGTCAATTTGACACCTTCCGGGGATATAATCGGCTGGCAGATTTTTCTGTTATAAATCAATCTGTTTCCGGGCGGCCCTATGCTGTCGTCAGATGAGGTTGACTGCTTGCGTATGCAGTTGGCCGAGGGCGGTTTTGAAAATGGCCGAATAGGCAACCATCTCGCACAGCTACCCGTCAAACCGGATCGAATGGCGCGGTACTTCGTCGCGCATCTTCGTAGTGGCATCACCCGCACGGTTCGACAAGGCTATGTCATCGAAACGGATTCCATGCGGTCGCAAAACGCAGTAGACGCCATCCGTGGGGTCGTCGCAGAAGGTGTGGTCGATGACGTATAAACGTTGCTTTCCGCCGGTTGTAGATGGGAACACGCGCGTATTGATTCTCGGTAGCTTGCCGGGCGAGGTATCGCTCGCTCAGGCGCAATACTATGCCCACCCTCGAAATTTGTTTTGGAAGTTGGTGGGCGATACGATCGGTGCGCCTCTTGTCGAACTGGACTATACCGAGAGGCTGCGCGTGCTGCTGGATCACCGGATAGGTTTGTGGGACGTGGTCGCTGAGGCGCGCCGAGTCGGTAGTCTCGATAGCCACATCCGCGACCATGCGAGCAACGATCTGATCGGCCTCATTGACACGTTACCGAATCTAGCTGTCGTCGCATTCAACGGCGCCAAGGCAGAGACGATCGGAATGAAGGCACTGGGTGAGCGTTCGGAGCAATACCGGCTTCTGAGAATGCCGTCGAGTAGTCCGGCCCATGCCGCGGTCAAGTATCCGCAAAAGCTTTCGATATGGCGACAGTTGGCGTACGTCTGATGCCGAGCTTCAGATAGTGACAGCGCCGTTTAGTCGACGGGAAAGGCGTCTAGTACCTTTCCCGTGCGGATTGTCGCGATGAACGGTTCGCGGCCGCAGTCACCGCTGTCGTTTCAAGAGGTAAAAAAACGCGGCAATGGCGAACACGCCGAATGCGTCGACCCCAGCCAGTACTGGCAGCGGGTTCGACCATTTGTCCATGTTCGTCGTTCGATCATAGTACGGCGGTCCGCTGCCGAAAGCCTCCGTGAGATTGACGACGTTGAACGCGACAATCAGCCCGACGAGTACCAGCAACGTCACGCCGAACGCTATACGCAACGATCGATTCTTCGTCATGTCAGTACGCGTATTCGACAATTAGTGGGATGTAGCAATCCGGCGATTTCATCGTTGCCGCCTTTAGGTCACGGACGAGGTCTTCCATTCGGCTATGCAGATTGATACATCCTGCACTTCCCGCGTGCGTACCACCGTGGATGAAGAAGCCACCACGTCCGAATGTCTGCGTCCCGGGGAATACATGGATTGTAAGCCGATGATCGCCCCATGCGGCGCGCGGCGCTAGGTTGTACCAATGATTGGTCCACATCTGCGAAGGCTGAATCCAGTATTTCCCGGCCGGAATCGGGCCCGTGCTGCGTTCGTGTTGTCGCGCGGCGGAATAGTCAAAGCCGCCCGAATCTGTGGCTCGACCTGAAACGGCCGGATAGGTCCGCGTTGGCGCACCCATCATCGTTAGAAACCGACCGTCAAACCGCAGCGAAATACTTGCTTTGCCGCAAACTGGAGCAGTCGGCACACCGAGTTCGGCGGCATATCTACTTGACATTGCATCGGCCCTCTCATTTTGTATGATGAAAGCGCATTATAGGGG